>CAZVRH010000010.1:0-42442 GCA_964629335.1 uncultured Woeseia sp. | reverse complement strand
GGCCCTATTTTCTCTGAAAGTAAACCTCCTGGAAATTGAAAGAGTGTGTAACCCCATAAAAATGAAGAGAGAAGCCAGCCTAATTGTATTTCTGTGATGCCAATGTCATCCATCAAAAACTTGCCAATCACCGAAAGATTGCCCCTGAATACATAAGCAATATATCCTAGCAGAAGTGTAATGAAGAGAACTCTCCATCTGATATTGGTGGGTTTGACTGTATTAATCAAAATTGATGTCCAGTTTTTCGGGTATATATTTTTTATTATCTAAATTTCCATCTTCCATTTTTCCATAATATCGACAAAGAAAGGCAGATGTGTATATAGATTCATTTATTTTATCGTAAGATGTAATTCTAGATGCAATAAATTTAATAGCGTTAAAACGCAATGAGCCCAAGAAATACAAGGAAAAAATCAAAGAACAGTTCGATTTCTCAATTGCCTTGGCAAGAGGTAGTAACCAAGTTTTCCCCTTTAAGGATTATCAGCCAAGATGAAATTGAATCCATCCATCATGCTTCACTTGATGTTTTAGAAAGGGTCGGTATGAAGGTATTGCATGAAGCTGCAAGGAAGATTTTTAAAACAGCTGGCTTGGATGTGGATGAATCAACTCAAATGGTCTATTTTGATCGGGCATTGGTATCAGAAAAAATTGCAGAACCACCTAAAGAATTTACCTTGCGTGCAAGAAACCCAAAACGAGACCTAAAAATAGGAGGAAACCATATCGTTTATAGTGCAGTCGGTGGTCCAGCCTATTGCAGTGATCTGGATAGAGGCAGACGCAGAGGAAGTTTTGAGGATCTTCAGAATTATATGAAACTTATTCAAAGTCTAAACATTATCCATCAAGAAGGTGGTATGTCTTTTGAGACGATCGAGTTGCCTCCAGAAACTAGATATCTTGATCTGTATTTAGCCCAATTTCAGCTTTTGGATAAGAATTCTCAGTCCTATGCTATGGGCACAGAAAGAACCAGGGATTGCATTGATATGCACTGCATTGCACTTGAATGCACCAGGGAAGAATTGTCAATTAATCCATCCGTTATGGGTATTATTAACACCAATTCTCCGATGCAGCTTGATACCGCTATGTCGGAGGCAGCCATAGAGCTTGCAAGCTCTGCACAGGTGACTTGTATTACTCCATTCACTTTATCTGGAGCCATGGCACCGATCAAACAGGCCGGAACACTGGTGCAGCAAAATGCTGAAGTTTTAGCTCTTGTGACCTTGACTCAGTTAATTCGTCCTGGTGCACCCATAATGTATGGTTCTTTTGCGTCCAATGTTGACATGAGATCGGGTTCTCCTGCTTTTGGCTCACCAGAATACATTCGCTCTACCATTGCAAGCGGCCAACTCGCTAGATTCTATGGTTTCCCCTATCGAAGCAGCAACACCAATGCTTCAAATGCTGTCGATGCCCAAGCTGTGTATGAAAGCTCAATGTCATTGTGGGCAACTGTTATGAGTCATGCAAACTTGGTTAATCATGCTGCAGGATGGCTTGAAAGTGGATTAACTGCTTCGTTTGAGAAATTAATTATCGATGCTGAAATGCTGCAAATAATGTCAGAATCGTTAAAACCCATTGAGATTAACTCAGAGAATCTAGGGGTAGAGACGATTAAGAGCGTTGGCCCTGGAGGTCATTTTTTTGCTACCGATCAAACCCTGGATCATTACGCCACTGAATTTTATACCCCGATGATTTCTGACTGGAATAATTTCGAAAATTGGGAAAAAAATGGATCAATAACTACAACTCAGCGGGCCAATAAAGCATGGAAAACTTTGCTGAAAGAATACCAGCAGCCAAAATTAGACCCTGCAGTAAATGAAGCATTAATAGCATTTGTAGAAAAAAGAAAAGAAGAGATTACTAATATTAGCTAAGTTTTTTGACGTATTTATTGTGGGTTTCTTTTCCATCAGGGCTAGCAAGAGATTCAAGCATCAATGCGGCATCATTTTTTGAATTGTACGTCCCAGTTCTTATAGAGATTAATTGTTGTTTAGTGATTCTTAAGGCTGTTTTGGGTTTGCTTGCAATGGTGTTGGTTAAGAAAGTTAATTCCTTCATAAAATTTTCAGCAGTTATTATTCTGCTTGTAAAACCAGTTTCATAGGCTTCTCTAGCATCAAATTCCCTGCATGTGGTTACTAAATCTATGGCTACAGAAAACCCAACCAAATTCACCAGATGGTCCAGCCCGCCCCAAGTTAGAGGAATTCCAGCGTCAAGCTCAGGTATAACAAATCTGCTATTTTCTGAGGCAATTCTTATATCGCATGCGGAAGCTAAAACTGCTGCACCGCCAATGCAATGGCCTTGAATCGCAGCAATCGTGATTTGCGGTAATAAGGAGAGTTCTTCAGCTGCAACCCTTCCTAAATCAGCTACTCTGTGTGGGTCTTCTTTTAATTTCTTTTGGAATGAAGGCAGATCAGCTCCAGAGGAGAAATTGTCCTTTGCCCCTCTCAAGACGACCACTGTAATGTTCTCATTCATTTTAATAGAGTTACAAAGATCAATCAGCCCATCTAGTAAATCAGGAGAGATGGCATTCAGGACTTGTGGACGATTAATCTCTATGTGGAGAATCCGATCTTCTTGTGTGATATTTAACTCTGGCATAACTGATGATCCTTCTTAAGGATTGACTCCGTATCCAGCAGAATTCATTCGGTATGCGAAGCCTTTTTCTTGATCCTTTTCAAGCTCAATATACTTATTGATTTCCGCAACTTTCGTCTCCCTGTTAAAATTATCCATAGCCAGACCCATTTTGTGATTGGATTCCAATAAATGACTTACCTCTGTCATCATTAAGCTCTGGTAGGTCTCTAAGGCTTTACACACGTTTGTTTTATTAAAATTACCAGGTTTAGGTAAGAGTTTGACTAATTGATTTATGCACTTAATCGTGGTGTTCATTCCTTGGCTTCTTCCTGGGTGAAGTCCATGACAAGCGTCACCTATGAGAATGAAATTACCTTTTGTCCAGCGTTTAGCAATGATCATGGACGGTGGATAGATTCCGGCTGAATACATCGGTAGAGATTTGTATTCTGGGACTAACGACCCTATAAATTTGGTGTAATCCTCGTCATTCATTTTCTTCCACTCTTTAACCTCGTCTCGGTTTATGGTCAGCCCTATTTTACACCCCCCTGCTGCTCTAGGTATCATGGTGACTATACCTCTATCCGTAAGATAGGTTCTAAGATTATTTTCTGAGTCTGCTTGATAGTCTTTCGAGAAGAGTACAGCTAAGGCTCGATCATATCGAAATGTTTCTCTTTCTAAGTTAAATTGTTTAGCAGTGTTTGAAGCAATACCGTCAGCGCCAACTACTAGCTTTGTCCTTATGGTGTATTTAGTTTTATCTTTTAAAACTAATTTGTATCGGCTTTCATTATCATCAGTCAACAGGTGCTGACAATTAATAATAGGCTTAAACAGAGAGAAACTCCCATCTTTGGAAGCGTGCTGTGTAAATACTTCACTGATCTTCTCATGATTGATAAACATAAAGAAGGGTTGAGGGATATCTAGCTTTGAGACATTGGCGTCCATTAGAAAATTAGCCGATTCATCAAACCAAAGAGAGCCAGCTCTTTTTTTCGCGCCTGCAACAAAGAATTCCTCCAGCACACCCCATTGATTAAGAATCTCACACACATACGGTTGGAAATGATCACCCCTTGCAGTATCTTGCGGTTTTTCTGATTTTTCAAGAAGAACCACGTTGTAACCTTTATGGATTAAGCAAGATGCCATAGCAGAACCTGCAACACCGCCTCCAATGATCAGCACATCAGTTTCAATTGTTTGATCTGCCATTAGAGGATCCTAATTAGGCATGGGATATTTCTTTAATTAATTCTAAAGCAGTTTTGTCTGACTTAGGAAGGGCGGCATCGGATGTTTTAATCGATGTTAGTTTACTGCCCCAATCGATAAGAGCGGCGGCACCCGTTAAACCGCCACCAAATGCTAGAAACAGCATTTTTGAATTGGGTTTAACTTTTCCTTCTTCTATAGCTTCTGTCAGAGCGATAGGAATGGAGCCGGCCGATGTGTTTCCATATTTATCAAGGTTTATAATCATTTTCTCCATTGGTAAACGACATCTTTTAGCGGTTGCTTCGAGAATTCTTAGGTTGGCCTGATGAGGTATACATAGATCGACGTCATCAACTGTGAGGTTTGCTTCAGCCAACACTTCCCCTGCCAGTCGCGCCATTGTTTTCACTGCATTTTTAAATACTTCCTGTCCTTCAAAAGCAATGCCTAGAAAATAGCCTTCTTTAGGATCTTTGAATTCCATGCTAGAGCCAAAGTTTTCTAGCGCTAGAGTATGGCCTAAAAAGGGATCGCAGGTTAATTTTGAAGAATAAAGCTTGGAATCACCGTCCACGGCTTCAATGACCACAGCTCCTGCCCCGTCACCGAATAAAACAGCTGTATCTCTAGCACTCCAGTCAAGAAAAAAACTGACTTTTTCTCCGCCGACGAGAAGAATACTTTTCATTACTCCTGCAGAAATTAATGAATAAGCAGTGGTTAGGGCATAGACAAAACCTGAACAAGCAGAGTTAAGCTCAAAAGCAGCAGCGTGTTTGTTACCGAGGTTTTGTTGAATCCTTGAAGCGGTTGTTGGGATGATGTACTGAGGTGTACAGGTTGCCATGATTATGGCATCTAATTCCTGTGGGTCTTTATCTGCAGAGGCTAATGCATGCTGAGCCGCTACAGTTCCCATGTCACTTAATGGGGTATGAGCTATCCGTCTTTCTTTAACACCGGTTCGAGTAGTGATCCACTCGTCACTTGTGTCCAGAATTGTCTCAAGATCATGATTCGTGAGTATGGACGGTGGGGTGCACTTACCCCAGCCTGTAATTTCTATTCCCATTTCTTCATCCCCTATTGAAGAAATTATAGTGTACCTCTATTTTTCTGATACCCCTAATCGTTCTTGGAGTTTTGGGCTAGTGGTTGTGTATTGGAGATGAACCTTTTTCCCAGGTTCTATTATAGCTTTTGCAGCAAAGGCAGCGAGAGCCGCTTCATGAAAACCGCTCAGTATTAACTTTTTCTTTCCGGGGTAATTTGAAATATCACCTATAGCAAAGATTCCTGGAAGATTAGTTTGAAAATTTTCTGTATTTACTTCTATAGATTTTTTATTGATTTCCAGACCCCATTCGGCAATAGGCCCAAGTTTTGGTGATAAACCAAAGCAGACAAGCATGGCATCAGCTTCAATTGTTGTTTCTTCTTGATTGATTGATAGAGTCAGTGTTTTTAGATTCTTTTTTTCATGACTGTACGCTTTTAGAGTTGCTTTTTTATATAGGTCAATCTTTCCCTCGTTATTTAGATTGTTGATTTTCTGAGCCGATGCTGGCGCTCCTCTGAATTCATCTCTTCTATGAACTAGAGTTATTTTACCTCCAGAACTGATAAAATTTTGATCTTGAGCAAAGTCTATAGCCCAGTCTAGTGCTGAGTCACCTCCTCCAAAGATCACAAGGTTTTTACCAGAAAATCCTTTTTTATCTTTGACGCTATAATGCAGCCATTGGTCTTCGAAATCATTGATATCTTTTAACTTTAATCTCCTTGGTTGAAAGGATCCTACACCTCCTGCTATGAAAATAGTTTTGGTCAAAAATCTTTTACCGGTACTGGTCGACACCACGTATCTATCGCCTTTACTTTCAACTGAAGTAACCTCTTCCCCTAAATGTATTTCAGGGTCAAATGGTTCAGCTTGTTGTATTAAATTATCAACCAGCTCTTCAGCAGAGCAGACAGGTATACCTGGAATATCGTAAATGGGTTTATCGGGATAGAGTTCTGAGCATTGCCCACCAATTTTATCCATGCTGTCAATAATTACAGAGTTAATACCTAATAATCCCAATTCAAATATTTGAAATATGCCGCATGGTCCGGCTCCAATTATCAAGGCATCAATATTCTTAGGTTCTTGACTCATTATTTTGCAATCCTTTTAGATTCGAATACATCGGGCTAAGTAAATTAGTTATCTGCAGACTCCAGTTCAAAGTTCTCCCTTGAATTTTATATTGCCTAATGCTCGATAGCTCCTGTAAAAAATTGAAACTTTCCTCTACCTTTAAATCTAGATCCAATAGGTCTCTAAGAGAGCTAGGTAGGATTTTGCTTTCTCTTTCTTGCAAAAGATTATGATAAAGGAACTGAGAAAACCAGAAATAAAGTATTCTTAAGTTAATTTCTAAATCTTCAGATTTCCATGAGTTTGCTAGTTGTGAAGGCTTGACTTTCTTTTTAAGTAAATTTTCAAGGTCATTGGCTACTAATTCTATCTGGTGGTTCAGGTGATCATAACCTAGTTGTTCAAGTAGTATGGGGCGCGATCCAAATATATCGATTATTTGTTCCCAATCTTCTTTATTATTCATGGTCTTCAGCCAACTCAAAGTAGTTTCTTTTGATGGCGTCTTAACCGCTATGACTTGAACTCGACTGATTATAGTTCGTGGCAAGTTGTTTATTGATTCTGAGACCAAGATTATCAAGGTGTCTTTAGGCGGTTCTTCCAGAATCTTTAAAAGGCTGTTTGCAGCTGCCCTATTCATTGCATCAGCAGGGTTAATGATTCCAACTTTTCCTTTTCCTTTCAGGCTTGTAAGAAGTAAAAAAGATTTTAGCGCTCTTATTTGATCAATTGAGATTATTTGTTTTCCTTCATCCGGGTTGATTATCTGGCAGTCAGGAATTCCTTCTTTATTATTGAGGTTTGTGTTTTCTGATAAGAAAGTTGTTGCTAGCTTCAATGCAAGATCAGCTTTACCGATGCCTAGATAGCCTGTTAGTAGAAAAGCATGAGCACTCTGGTGGTCTTGAATTGATTTTTCTAATCTATCGTATATTTCATCCAACCATGTCATGTGTCCAATCATATTGTTTTCATAAACTCTAATACATGACTTTGGATCTTCGATTGAACCTTGTCTATTGGTTGCGTAGCGTCAATAATGATCATTCTGTCGTCAAAAATATTTGCTAATTCTAAATAACCTTTCCTTACTTTTTCAAAAAATGATGCATCTTCAGATTCAAAACGGTCATTTGGATTAAGTTTTCTTCTTTTAGAAATAACATCGATAGGGGCATCTAAAAGAAAGGTTAAGTGTGGTTCAAAGTCGCCTTGGATAAGTTGTTTAAGTTGATTTACTTGGTCAAACCCTAACCCCCTTCCAAAGCCTTGATAAGCAAAGCTAGCATCTGTAAAACGATCACAAATCACCCATTTACCTGCTTTTAGATTTGGCTTTATTACTTCATTGATGTGCTTCTCTCTTGCAGCAAAGAGTAGAAGCAATTCACCTAAGGGGGATATGCTATCGTCTTTTTCATACAAGAGTGTTTGTCTTATTTTTTCTCCTAGGGAGGTTCCTCCAGGTTCTCTAGTGATATGTGTTTTTATATTTTTTTTGTTTAACAGGTTGGATATAAATTTTGTGTTGGTTGATTTTCCAACACACTCTATTCCTTCAATTGTTATAAATAAACCAGACATATTTCTCTATTCTAAAAACTATCTTAAGAGTTTAGGACAATTATTATTATGCATTAAATCGTATGATTTATTTGAAAATCAAAACCCAAGATAGGGACAGAAAAAGTCTCCTTTAAATCTAAGAGAAAGTTTAATTCTAGAAAAAGGTAGGAACTATGTTCTAGTCAGAATTTTTGTTGATATAGTCGATTGCTGTTTGCACAGTCGAAATATTTTCTGCTTCTTCATCAGAAATTTCTATATCAAACTCTTCTTCAAGCGACATAACCAGCTCAACGGTGTCTAATGAATCGGCACCTAGATCATCTATGAAACTTGAATCATTGCTGATCTCGTCAACGCTTATACCAAGTTGTTCAGCTACAATGCCTTTAACTCTTTCATCAACGCTCATGTAATTCCCCTATATTCAGATCTTTTTTTACATTAAAAAAAATCTGAGTGTATTGTATGAAAAATCATTGTTTTCTCAAGCAATTTTGGAGAAATTTCTATTCCATGTGCATTCCACCATTCACATGAATGGTTTGGCCAGTGATATATGCCCCAGATTTAGACGCCAAAAAAATAGCTGTTTTTGCTATATCTTCAGGGTCTCCAAATCTACTTAAGGGTATTTTCTTCATCATTGCTTTGCTTAAATCTTCAGTAATATCTTTGGTCATATCAGTAGTGATATAACCTGGTGAAATGGTATTTGCCGTTATTCCTCTTGAGCCGACTTCTAATGCTATGGATTTTGTAAAACCCTCAAGCGCTGATTTTGTTGCACTGTAATGTGCATTTCCTATGGCTCCAATAGTGCCTACTACGGAGCCGATGTTAATTATTCTACCGTGTTTGTTTTTCATCATTCCGCCAATCACTGCCTTAGTCATAAAAAAGACAGAAGACAGATTCGTATTAATGACTTTATTCCAGTCGTCTTCTTTGATCCTCATCATAAGACTTTCCATACTGATTCCTGCGTTGTTCACTAAAATACTTGGTAAATCATTATTTGCTTTAAGTTCTTTAACCACATCTCTTACTTCTGAGGACTGAGAAACATCCAAGACTACGCCTCTACCGTTGATGTTTTTTGCCTTAAAACGATCTGTAATCGATGTCGCTCCTTCATCAGTGGTAGCGGTACCAATTACTGAGCAGCCTGATTCTCCAAATAAATCCGCAATTGAGGCACCAATGCCTCTAGAAGCTCCAGTTATAAGTGAGGTCTCACCTTCAAGAGAGTAATAATTTGATAAACTCATAATTTGATTATACCTGTTAACTCGATCTTAGTTTACTTTTGAGAATTCCCTTCCTGGGTGATAAATGCTTAAAAGGTTTATCTATTAGACTCTATTTCTTGGTCATCAATTTTGAGCATTGAGGATGAAATAAATGCAACTATCAATAAAACACTAATTAATAAAAATGGCATTAAGTAGCCTTGAGTGACATCGTATAGAACCCCTGTGATATAGGGCCCTAAGCCGCCTCCTATGGTATCTAGAATATTTATGACACCCATTATTTTACCTAAGGCTATAATTCCAAATAGGTCTGCTGTTAGTAATTGAATCAGTGTATACAGCCCACCCCAGCCTGTTCCATATAGCGCTAATCCGATCCAAATGTAGACAGGGTCTTTAAAAAAAAGAGCGAGCACAATAAAAATAGATCCTATAAGCATTACACCCACACCAGTGAGAAGCACTATTTTCCTTCCAACAATTTCTGCTAACTTCCCACTCAGCACTTTTCCTATAAAACCGCCAAAGAAAATAATAGATACTCCTGTGGCAGCAATTTGTGGGGCGTAGTTTTCTTCTCTCATTAATAAAAAAACATGGCCAGTCATCGCCAATATTGAGTAGAAGGAGCAAAATGCCATGAGAGATAACAACCAAAAATTTCTTGTACTCAAGGCTTCCACCAGTGTCAAACCACCTTGCATATTGCTCTTACTGAATTCTTGATTCCTTTCTTCTCGCTCTTTAATTAAATCCTCAGGGCTGTCTTTGATAATGACTAACAGAAAAGGGATATAGCACAGAGGTATAAAACTTAACCAAGTCATCACCTCTCTCCAATCACCAAGAGTTAGTAGGTAGGTATTAAGCTGTGGAAATAAACCATTACCAACACTAGTTCCAGCTAATAATATTCCAATCGCTAAACCACGACTGTTGTTGAACCATTTTGAAATTAAGATTACGTTGACGATCATCCCAGAGATACAAAGGACAAGGCCCATGAGAACATGCAGAATATACATGTCAGAGAGTGATTGAGCCATACTGTAGTAATAGAAAGTGGCTGTCAGAATCAAGAGCCCACTTACCATTAATTTTTTTACCCCCACTTTGTCGGCGAGCATTCCCGAGAAAAATCCAAAAGCCGCTGTTGACCATAAAGTCAATGCATCTCTTAATTTTAGGTCAGCTCTGAGAACGTCTTGTCCCGTTATTAATGACAAGGATTTAATTATTTCTTCTTCAAAAACATATAAACCACCCAATGTTAAGCCGTTTGTGAAAGTGATGGTAAGGAAGCAGAAAAAGAGGATGACCCATCGGTAATTTTTTGGATTTTGGGAAATTGCTCTAATCATAAATTAATCTTTATTTTTAAGTTCACCGAAACATACATTATTCTATAATTAATCAAAAGCAATGTTTTTGTTTAATTCATAAATTAGGAGCTCATTATGCTGAAATCCATATTAATGGTAACCATGTTAGTCACCAATCTGAACGTTACTGAAGAGGCGTATGAAGACTATTTGGGTTATCAGGTTGTTGAAGAAGGAACAGTTGATGAACTTCTGGCATCTGTTTGGGGTACCCAAGAGATGATTGGTCAGTCCTACTTAATTATGAAGCCTGAGAGTGGCGCAGAGGTTTATCTAAGATTTATAGAAGATCAACAGACAACCAATTATAAACCAGTGGGAACACACGGCTGGAATTCAACAGAGATACTCGTCGAAGATCCTGATAACTTAGCAAAAGAGTTAGTTGATTCCCCTTTCGAAATCATAGGTATGCCCTATGACTTATACCCTACTCCAGATGCTCCTAGGGCAATGCAAGTCCTCGGCCCATCTGATGAAATGATTTATCTTACTAGGATCATCCCTGAGGGATCAGGTTATAATCTTGGATCGGCACAATCTTATGTGGACCGGGTATTTATCATGGTCGTCGGAGGTTCTTCTATGGAGGATCTGCAAAACTATTACCGAGATACCTTTGATATGCCTGTAACCGAAGCTTCGGATTGGACCATTGGGGTTATCTCTAGATTGAACGATTTACCTGAAGATACCGTTTACCCTTTAGCGATTGCAGAGTTTGAGAAGGATTTTCTTATTGAATTAGATGAATACCCTAAGGATTCTTGTCAATTCTTCTTTTTTTCGCTCATCAAGATTTGCAAAGATGCCATAGTCCCGAGAGAAATCGCGGAAGGCCATTTACCCCCTTCCACTTCCTTGGTCTCATTTTATGTCGATTCTCTAGATGAGATTGATGTAGATTGGAGAGAACCACCAACTGCTATTGATGTTTTTCCGTACAATGGTAGAAAAGTTGGTGTAACTGTCGGAGTTGCTGGAGAGTGGATTGAACTGGTGGAGAAATAGTCTAAAAGCTCAAAGAGCTGATCTAGTCTTCTAGATATTTTTTCTTTTTGAGCAATTTTTGGAATTCAGGATCTTTTTGTTTTACCTGTGAGCTAAAAGCTTCTTTCATATCGTCTGCGAAGTTCATAGCAGCGTTCCATAACGCGACGTGGTTCAACGATTCTTCAATTGTATGATCTCGACTATAGTTCATCACTTCCTTAATTCCTGAGATAGCCAGTGGAGATTTAGTTGCAATTTCTTTAGCCACTGATTCAGCGGAATCAATCATGTCCTCTTGGCTATCAAATACAGCATTAAGCAACCCATAATCCAAAGCTTCATCAGCTGAGAATCGTCTCCCTGTAAAAGCCAGTTCTCTGACCACACCTTCAGACATTAAATGAGGAAGTCTTTGCAAGGTGCCAACGTCAGCTGCCATACCAATATTGATTTCTTGGATACAGAAGAACGCGTCCTTAGTCGCGTATCTTAGGTCACAGGCACTAATCAAATCTACGCCACCACCAATGCAAGCTCCTTGTATTGCTGCTATGACTGGCATTCTGGCTTTTTCTAGACAGCTGATGGTGTATTGCAGGTCTTTAGTAAGTCTATAGGTGGCTTCATTTTTTCTGCCTAAATTGGCTTTTATACTGTCTTTTTTAATTTCACCTTCACTGAAATTAGCAAGATCCATACCAGCACAAAAGTGCTTTCCCTCGGCAGTTAATAGAATGACTCTTGCATCTCCCTCGTTGGAGATAGAATCAATAAGATGAGGAAGCTCTGACCAGAAAGCCTTGGTCATGGTATTCAATCCTTTACCTCTTGATAGAGTCACATGCGCTATGTGTCTCTTAAGTTCATAATTAAAACAACTGTAATTCATAAGATTATTTTATAAGTTTTCTTGCCAGTAGATAAATAACCATCGAAGTCACCAACCCCATAATAGCGGGCATAATAAATACAGGTGAATAATAAGTGCTAATTGCACCTGCAATATAAGCTATAAATGCAGAAGGATTCCAGTTTACCACTCCTGCAAAGTTTCCCTGATGGAATTTACCTTTGTCAATTATATAGTATTCAACAATCACGGGTCCGATTAACGGGGGAACTATACTTGCCAGTAATGCCAAGAACGCAAAGAAATATTGATATAAACCCAATCCTAGTATGGTTCCCAGAAGACCGCAGATAATTGTCATGGCATGTTTAGGCCTTTTGAGAATGCTCGAAGTTTGAATGACAGGTAGATATAAATTGGCATCTCCAGTGGTCCAAAGTGCGAGACTCATGCCGATAATACCGATCCAGCCAATAATCATCCCTTGTTGCATAAGTATGTTTAGATCAACCCCAAGGAAAATTGAGAATAAAGAGTCGCTGGAAACGACCCCACCCAATGCGCCTAAAATCTGCAAAAACCATTGCGCAATAATTAAAACAATAAAAGGTATAGCTATCGCTACCCATCCTTTTTTCGCGAACCTTGTATATTCAGGCATCACCACTGCTCCCACAATCCAAGAGCCAATGACTATATTTATGGCTTCAATTGTTGTCATTTGACTTTTGGCAGCTATGGCGGTGGACAGAGATTGAAATCCTGAAAAACCACCTGCTTGGATCACGTTTAAATAAATCGCGTATAGCCCTACAAAAACAAGCACCGCTACTGATGGAATACTTATTCTTTCTAGGCCTTTTACACCGAAATATGTTGTTGCTGTATACAGTATCCCAGCAAAGATAGCAGTTGTAAGAAAAGTGGAAGATGCAAATATCTCAGTGGATTCAATATCAGGGTGAAGGGCCAAAGTCCATGTAATCCCAAAAGCTCCTACAACAATTCCTTGCCATCCAATAGTTAGGATAGAAATAAAAATAACCGGGATATAGGCCCCTACATTTCCATAAACGTATCTGTAGAGCAAGCCACTATTGCATGCTGTTTTATAACCTATATAACCAACAACAGCTCCCACTAAAAAGTTAGCTAGATTACCCAAAAAAGTCGAAATTATAATGTCTGGCCAAAACGGGATCCCATTACCTAATTGGCTTCCTGTAAATAAACCGGTGACTAAAAATCCCCAGCCAAATGCAAGAGCCAAGAGAGGTCCGGCGTTTCGTCGTTGATGGTCTGATAAGGCAGTTAAAGGATTATCCGCACTATTTTTTTCTGCCTCTTGGTCTAATGTCCACCAACTTTTGATTTTTTCTAACAACTGAAATCCTCTTATTAAAGATTAATCATTCATCCTAAGAAAAAAGAATTTTAACATCAAGTAAGATTCATACTGGAATGCTAACTGGTTTCTAGTTCTACTAACTCATAATAGGTTTGCATATATCCACCGACAGCGCCTTTAAGAAACAAGAAGTCCTCATCGTTCGTGCACCATATATCATAAGGTGGGTGTTCCTCAGGTAGCCCAGGAGTACCAACAAATCTGTAATGCAGGGCATCAAAAGTTCCTGCCTTAACTGTCACCGATTCCCTACCCACAAATTCTATATTTGAAGTAATTGAGAATAACATAGGTCCAGTGGCTCCTCTGTGATCGGGAGAAGACAGGACCATTTCACCAATATTTTGAGGATTTTCTTTTTTGGACTGATCAAAAAGTCTCAGATGCCAGGCATCACAAGCAATTGCATGATTTTGAAAAGTTTTAAGTCGACCCTGTGTTTCCATTTTTTGGCTTACTCTTCCTTCTTCTAATGTATTAGTTTCACATTCAGCAAAGTTATCGCCAAAATAAAACCAACCAGATCCCATAAATTTGTCATTCACCGAGATTCGAACAAAACAATCTAAAGGCAGCCAGTTTTCATCTAAGGAATATGTTATGTCTCTCATTACTGCAGGTCGGTCATCTATTTCACAGTGAGCTACGATTTTTCGATGTCCGTTGGTGTGTTTATTGATAATAAAATACTCTCGACCTCGCTCGTCTCCTTTGCGATCCTCTTTTTCGCTCAAATAAATAATTTTTCCCATAACGGTTTGATGGTCCCTTTGTAAAATCTCATTACTCATTTTCTTGCTTCTTCTCTTCATCCAATTCACGAGTTATTTCTGGAGATGATTCATTTATTTCAGGTTTAACTTGTTCGAGGGGTTCAGCCTTACCAAAACGAATCATCAAGTTATAATGAGCTGTTTCATCAAGTTCAATGACTGAAATAATTGAAAATCTTTCAGGAAACATATTGTCAGGAACAATCAGTTCGTCTCCAGCAAACCCACAGACTCTCCCAGTAAATGATTGAAAACTAATTCTATCCATACCGCCGTCATGTAAGTTTGGAGGACTGACTTTAAGATGGTAGGACCTTGATTTTGGTCTGCCATAGACTATTAGATTACCTCTATCAAGAATTCTATAGTCTCTGATGTCCATGGTATTGAAACAACCAGTTTTTTTAGGGCTTGATCGGTAACCGTCATCATTTCTGGTTTCAGACTCACTGGTGCAGGCGTTTATTGCTATCAGTAAAATCAATAAGGCCGTAAGTTTTTCTTTTCCTTGTTTATTTAACATTTCGTCTAAATTTACTGTAATTTTTTATAATTTTCAGTCAGAATACCACTCTAAAAATTATATATCTCAACTTCATTAAAACATAATTACAAAGAGTAAAAGATGGAAAAAATCCTTGTATGTATAAAACGCGTTATTGACTATAACGTCAAGATCAGGATAAAACCTGATGAATCAGGAGTGATCACTGATGGCGTCAAAATGAGTATCAATCCTTTTGATGAAATTGCTATAGAGGAAGCGCTAAGAATTAAAGAAAGTGGAAATGCAAATGAAGTTATTTTAGTTAGTATCGGACCCGATGATTCTCAGCAACAACTGAGAACAGGGCTAGCTATGGGTGCTGACCGAGCGATCTTAATTGAGCATCCAACTCAACTTGAATCCATTCAGGTTGCCAAGCTGCTTTACCAAATCGTTGATCAAGAAAATCCCGATTTAATTTTAATGGGTAAACAAGCCATTGATGATGATTCCAATCAAACGGGACAAATGCTGGCACAAATATGCTCTTATCCACAAGCCACCTTTGCGTCTAAGATAACTGTGACTGACAATATTTTAGAGGTTGTTAGGGAAGTGGATCAGGGTTTAGAAATTTTAGAGGTAGATTTACCAGCAATTGTAACCGTTGATCTTCGTTTAAATGAGCCTCGGTATGTCAAGTTACCCGATATTATGAAAGCAAAAAAGAAACCGTTAGAGATTATTGATCCGAGCTTATTAGATGTTAGCTTAGAGCCGACTGGGAAAGTTCTAAACGTTTCCGCTCCTCCTCCCAGACAGTCTGGTGTGATGCTTAACGAGGCGTCTGAACTGGTGGCTGCACTGAAAGAAAAAGGACTTTTAAATGACTAGTGATCAAAAAGTTTTAGTTGTGGCAGAGCATTTCCAAGGAGAAATTATTTCTTCCACCAGCAAAACCATCAATTGCGCCTCACAAATTTCATCTCAAGTGGATCTATTAATACTCTCCAATGACCCAAGCCTAAATGTTGAAGCCTCGAAGTACGATGGAATAAACCAAGTTTTAGTCATAAATGACGATTTGTTTGAACATTCAGTGGCATCGGTTATGGCACCAGTGATTGCCGATATAGCTTCTCCCTATGATTATATACTTGCTCCTTCAACCACCTTCGGTAAAGATTTGACACCTAGGGTTTCAGCTCTTCTGAATGTGAGTCAGATCACCGATATTATGGAAGTTATAGATAAGAGGACATTTAAAAGGCCTATTTATGCCGGTAACGCTATTGAGACTATTGAAGTCAATGAGGGTCAGAAAATTATTGCAACAGTTCGACCTGCATCGTTTAAAGATGTGGGCAGCTCCAACAGCGCATCGATAACTGATATGGATCTCCCCTCCATTGATATTCCAACTCACACTCGATTCAAGGGTATAGAGTCTGAAATAAAAGAACGACCAGATCTCCAAGTTGCATCTATAGTGATCTCAGGAGGACGAGGTGTCGGAAGTGCTGAAAATTTTGATATCCTCTATCAACTAGCTGACAAATTGGGGGCATCAGTTGGCGCTTCCAGAGCTGCTGTGGATGCAGGATATGTCCCTAATGATATGCAGGTTGGTCAAACAGGAAAAATTATTGCCCCAGATCTTTATTTTGCATTCGGTATTTCAGGTGCAATTCAGCACATTGCCGGGATTAAAGATGCAGGTACCATTGTCGCGGTCAATAAAGACCCCGATGCTCCAATTTTTGAAATAGCCGATATAGGAATTGTGGCTGATCTTTTTGAATTTATTCCTGATCTACTCTCAAAACTGGACTAATCTTCTAATGCAATCAAACAAGCCCTCAACTTTGTTGTTAGGTTTAGCCAGCGGTATGTCCCCTTTTGCTATGGTTTTAGTGGTCCCTACTATAGAATTGTTTACCCAACAATACGAAGCCCCTTATTCAAAAGTACAGTTTATTCTTTCGGCCTATTTATTTGGCTTAGCACTCGCTCAACCAATTGTCGGATTAATATCAGATAAAGTTGGCAGGAGACCAGTGATGATTTACGGCATTATTCTCTTTTTAATTGCCTCATTTATTTGTTTAAGAGCTGAGACATTAACGACATTAATTCTGGCTCGATTTATTCAAGGTATTGGTGCCAGCGTCGGAAGTGTGGTCTCGAGAGCCATGATCAGAGACACAACCCTAGATTCTAATTCAGGTAAACCTCTCTCAAGAGTAGTAGCAATTATGGGAATGGCTCCTATGATAGCTCCTGTTATTGGTGTATTGGCGCTCGAATTTTTTGGTGATCCAAGCGGAATTTTTATTGTCACTATAGTTTTAGGAATTATGATTATGTTACCCGTAATATTTTTATTGCCCGAAACTCTTGATAGAAATCTAGAAAAAGCCAGATCAGAATTACATTGGCATGAAAAATATTCACTGCTTTTAAGATCAAAGATTTTTGTAGGGTCAACCATGGTTTACGGGTTTACCACCGGAAGTTTTTTTGCCTTAATGGCAGTAGCATCTACAGTTTTCTCTAAAGACCTAGGAATCGATGCCAGAGGTTTTGGTATTACCTGGAGTTGCATGACTTTGCTTTACGCCATTAGCACATTCTACGGTGGGAATTTATCGACACGCATTGGTTTGATGGCCGTGATGAATCGGGGTGTAATAATTAATTTAGTGGCAGGTTTTTCAATTTTTCTCTTGGTTAAATTTTTAGGCACTAATCTGATCAGCTTTTTGATACCTTTATCACTGATGTTTTTTGCACACGGTTTTATTGTCTCGATGTCATTGACAAAGGCAGTGAGTGATCGACCAGAAATAGCAGGATCTAGTTCTGGATTATCCAGTTCGATTGGGTTATTAACCGGTGGGTTATTTAGTATTTTCTCAGGATCACTTTACGTGGGTGAATTTTTACCTATTGCCTCGTTGGTCACAATCTCCACAATACTTTGTGGTTTAAGTTGTTGGCTGATTACTTCAGGAGCTACAGGAAGCAGTGAGAATGCCTGATTAACCGGTGCTTTACCTGGTTTTGCGACCCCTATCCAAACTTCAACTAAAAGGAGGAACCATATGGTTAGAACAAAAATTCTAGCTTTGGATAAACTTTCTGCCATAGCAATATCATCAGCCTCATTGATTGTGTCATTCACAATGTTATGAATCCCTTTAATGAAGCCGCCAATATATTTCCTGATCATAATTCCACAAAAGATTAAACCAGAAAATACAATTAACTTAGCTCCTACCCATGGGTCAGCATCCAGTCTGTCGGTATAATTAAAGGCATAGAAAACCGAAGCCAGTAAGGTAAAGACCATGATCCAGCGAAAATAATAATCTATCGTGGTCATTTTTTTTACCAAATCCGTGCCTTCATTAAAATGGATATATATGAGTGCAGAAGTCCAAATTGGTCCAAGTAAAATAATACCCACCATCTGCCATAGAGGATGATCAATCCCATAATAATGAGTCAAAATACCCCCAACCGTTAGCATCATGCTCAAACAAAGTCTTGGAATAAGATCTAAATTCATCATAATCTTACCAGCCGCTTGTCTTGCTTCTCGCGAAAGATTTTTGTTAATTGCAAAACCGCTGGAATAAAAAACACCAATATCTCCTCCTAACCAATAAGCAAAAAGTAATAGGTGTATTAATAGTGCTATATCTTCTACGGACATTCTAACCCCCTAATTTGTTATTGAATGGTGACAATTGTTTTACCAAAGTTCTCACCTCTCATGAGTTTACAAAATTGAGTTGGAGCATTCTCCAATCCAAAAACCTCATCTTCTATATAATTTATTTTACCTTCTTTTAACCACTGAGAAGCAACAGAAATATAATCATCTTGTTTGTCATAGTGATCATACACCACCACTCCTTTTATAGTTGCTCTTGATCCTACAATTGGACCAAGATTTGGCCCAGGTGGCGGTGTATCTAAATTGTACTGGGTCATAAACCCACACAGAACAATTCGAGCATTGAGTGCTAGATTTCTAGTCAAAATATTTAGCGTTTCACCCCCAACATTATCGAAATAAATATCCACCCCGTTTGGGCAAAGATTCTTTAAGCGTTGCTCAAGATCTTCAGTTTTGTAATTGATACAATCGAGAAAACCAAATTTATTTTTTACTGCAGAGCATTTGTCTTTACTTCCTGCGATACCAATGGCTTTGGCACCGTAGATTTGTGCAATTTGTCCGACCATACAACCGACCGGACCGCTGGCCGCTGAAACCACCACATGATCACCCTTCTTTGGTTTTCCATAAACTGTCAGGCCTGCATAAGCCGTAAGACCAGGCATTCCTAAAATACCTAGTGATGCGCTTAATGGTGCTGATGTTGGATCCAGTTTTCTTACGCCTTCGCCGTCGGATACACCAAATTCTTGCCAGCCGTTAGAGCAAACAACAATCTCTCCTGAACTGAAATTATGATGATTGGACTGGACAACTTCAGCCACTGTTCTACCAACAATAAGGTCTCCTATGTTTACTTTTTCAGAATATATATGCTTTCCAGTGATTACTCCACGAATGTATGGGTCAAGAGAGAGGTGAATTGTTTTAGTTAATATTTGATTATTACTAATTTTAGGGATATTTGTTTCGACCATTTTAAAATCAGTGACTTCTGGAATGCCTTCTGGATTCCTTTTCAGGATGATCTTTTTATTAATACTTAAGCCCAATTAGAGTTGATCAATCATATACTCACAACTGCTAACTTTAAATTCACCACCGTCTTCAATATTCAGGATTTCAACTTCTCCATTATTGACCACCAAAGAGAATCTTTGAGATCGAGTACCCATACCAAATCCTGACGCGTCTAACTCTAGTCCAAGTGCTGAGGTAAATTCTCCATTGCCATCGGAGAGCATCAGGACTTTCCCTTCAGCATTTTGACTTTTTCCCCAAGCATCCATAACAAATACATCGTTCACCGCCATGCAAGCAACGGTATCTATACCTTTATCGGTAAGTTGATCCGCTTTTTCTATAAAACCAGGAAGGTGTTGGAGTGAACAAGTTGGTGTAAATGCACCAGGAACAGCAAATAAAGCCACTCTTTTACCTTCAAATAAATCTGAATATCCAATCGGCTTGGGCCCTTCAGTGCTCATCGTTGTAAAATTCACATTTGGAACCCTGTCTCCTACACTTATAGTCATTGTTTTCTCCTTTAATTTTTGTTTGGGATGCAATACTTCTATAGGTATTTTATTACACTAGTGTTTATTCAACCATAAATAAAGCAATTTTAGGCACAAAAGAAACGATCAATAATCCTGTAAGCATAATCAGTAGAAATGGTATTGTCGCTTTGCAAACCGTCCAAAATTTTTCTTTAAAAACTCCCATCGCTACGATTAGATTTAGACCTAAAGGCGGGGTTAGATAACCTATTTCTAGGTTCATAACCATAATGATGCCAAAATGAACAGGGTCTATACCTTGCGAGCTAGCAATGGGTTGCAGCATAGGAGCAAGAATTAGGATGGCAGAGCCTATATCAATTATGCAGCCAATTAGTATCAGAAAGAAATTAATTCCTAGCAACGCCGTGGTCGGATTTTCGATCCGTTGGCTCATCCAGGCAACTAAGCTTTGAGGGACTTCTTCATAGGTGAGGAAAACATTTAAACTTAAGGCAATCATCAGGACTGGAAACAGAGACCCAAGAAGCTTTGTGGTTTCTGTAACTACATCAAACAAAACTTCCCATTTCATTTCTTTATGAATAAATGTTTCCACAATAATTGCATACACCACAGCAACAGCGGCAGATTCTGTGGCGGTAAAATAGCCCGTGTATATTCCACCTAAAATAATAATAGGCATCAATAAAGCCCAGACACCGTTTTTAAGAGATTTTATTATGTAGTTAATATCCCATCTGCTGTCTCGGTGTGAAAAGTTTTGCATCATTGCATAGCCAAGCATTAACACCGTTAACAATAAAGCTGGACCGATACCTGCAATAAATAAATCCCCTATCGAAGTTTGGGTCATGATTCCATATAAGATCAGGGGAATACTTGGAGGAACGACAATTCCAAGTGTGCCTGCAGCACACAGGGCTCCTAAAGCAAAGCTTTTTGGGTAACCTGCATTAATAAGAGCCGGATACATAAGTGTTCCAATGGCTAGCAAAGTCACTGTCCCTGATCCAGAGACTGCAGCGAATGCTGCACAAGAAAGTATGGTAGCGATTGCTAAACCCCCTGGAATTGGAGCTGTAAGAGATTTCATTAGATCAATCAATCTAGACGCCATACCGCCTTTTGACATTATATTCCCAGCAAGAATAAATAGAGGTATTGATAGTAAAATATCCTTGTTTGCAGCATCCCATGCGTCAATAACAATATTACTAATTACTCCGTCACCAAAGGCCCAATAAGCATAAGCAGTTGCTGTCCCCAAGATGACAATGAGATTTTGCCTTAACAAGAACAGAACAATAATAATAATAGGTAAAAAAACTACTTCCATTAGGTTTCCTCGGGGTCGGATTCTTCAATCTGGTCATTAACCGGTCTTAGCGTGGGATAAAAGGCATAAATTAAATGTCGAATTGAAGTTAGAAAAAAGGCTAGAGGAATGATGGCTTGGAAAGGCCATATTGCAATTCTCAGAACAATGGATTGAACGTTGTCATTAAAGGTTTCAATGACGACCTGAGCAGCCACTATCGAAAATAAGAAACAAAAAACAAACATCAACCCTTCTCGACAATTTTCAAGAAAAGGATCCCAATGTTTTGGAAGCCAGTTATCTGTGAATTTTGGTCTCAAATGCGCTGCTTCAGAAGATGCAATTCCAAGACCAAACATGACCACAAAAAGATTTGCATAAACACCAATTTGTCTTGACCAGTGTAAACCTGTTCCAGTTAATTCTCGAAGAGCCACGTCTGAAAACATCACAGTGACGAGGATCATAAATGCACAAAATGTGATCCATTTTTCAAATAGAGTTAACTTATTTAATATTTTTTCTGCCACGATTTTAATCTGGGATAAATCTTAAATCATTGTAAACTATGAACTGTGTTAATTTGAAATAATGAGGTAATCATGACAGAAGCTCAAGAAATCAAGATATCTAATAAAGCAAGAGCCTTTTTGGACTCAAATCACCAACTTCTGATCAATGGTGAATGGGTTGCGTCTAAATCAGGAGAAAAGATTGCTGTCATTGACCCTGCCACTGAAGAACAAATCTCACAAGTGGATTCTGGTAATGCAGAAGATATAAATGATGCTGTGGCTTCCGCTAGAACCGCATTGACTGGAGAATGGTCAAAAATACCGTCGCATGATCGTGCTCAGATACTTAATAAATTAGCTGATCAAATTGAATCAAATTTTGATGTCTTATCGGAACTTGAGGTTTTAGATAACGGGATGCCATTACCTTTGGCGCAATACTCTATAGCCAGCCATGGAACAACCTTATTGAGGTATTATGCAAGTTGGGCAACTAAAATTCATGGTAGCACTATACCGGTCTCACCCGGTGGCGCTTTAAATGGTGACTCCATTACATACACTCGTCGTGAACCAATAGGCGTGGTTGGTGCAATTATTCCTTGGAATTCACCTCTTATTTTCGCGATATTAAAGCTAACACCAGCTTTAGCCGCTGGCTGTACCGTGGTTTTAAAACCTGCTGAATTAACTCCAATGACAGCACTCTATTTGGGTGAACTTATTCGTAATTCAGGAATCCCTAAAGGCGTGGTTAATATTGTTACTGGTTATGGAGAAACAGCAGGAGCAGCTTTAACGGAACATCAAGACGTTGATAAAATTGCTTTTACTGGTTCTACCGAGGTCGGGAAGAAGATAGTGAAGGCATCAATCGTTAATTTAAAGAAGGTCACCCTAGAGTTAGGAGGTAAAAGTCCTGTGGTGGTTTTTCCCGATGCAGATATGGAGAAAGTCATACCTGGAGCAGCCAGGGCTTGCTTTTTCTTGCAAGGACAAAACTGTATGGCTGGAACAAGATTGTTTGTTCATCAAGATGTTTACGAACCTGTTCTGGAAGGAGTAAAGGATATGGCGGAAGCTTTCACTATAGGTCACGGTTTAATTCCAACCAATGATTTCGGTCCATTGATCTCAGAAACTCAAAAACAAAAGGTCATGGAATATATACAAATTGGAAAAGACGAGGGAGCTGAGCTTATTTCGGGCGGTCAATCAGTTGGCGATCAAGGTTATTTTGTCCAACCAACAATCTTTTCCAACGTTAAAGGTGGAATGAGGATTGCTAGAGAAGAAATTTTTGGCCCGGTACTGTGTGCTGAATCCTTCGATGATGGAGATTTAGAGGCTATTGCTGATAAAGCCAATGATACCAGTTATGGTCTTTCCGGAAGTGTTTGGACACAAGACATTTCCACTGCACATAAGATGGCAATGTTAATAGATTCTGGACAGGTAAGTATCAACTGTCATGCCGCAGTGGATCCAGCAATCCCCTTTGGGGGTAACAAACAATCAGGATGGGGACGAGAGTTTGGTGAAGAAGGGTTAGAACCTTATCTTAAGACCAAGGCAACCACGGTTATTTTTTAAATTACCAAGCAACTTCTTGCCCAAAACGGTCTAGAAATTTACCGCTGTCTAGAGTTGTTATTTGTTCAAACATCTCTTGTTGCTGTCTGACACTGTCAGCTGGTTCAATCTCGGCTTGTTCGCCACCAAGATAAGTTTTACACCAACCAGGCGCTAGAGCAATTACCGTTATATCGTTCCAGTCAACAGACATTCCTTTTGAAATAATATTTAATGCTGATTTGCTTGTACGGTAGGAATAAAAACCCCCGAAGCTGTTTTGCTCCACAGAACCTAAATCGCTCGACATCATAATAAGAATCTTTTTTTCGCTTGCAGCTATATGGTTTCTAAAGGCGGTTGCAATCTTAAAGGGTGAAAGCACATTTACTTCTAATATATCCCTCCAAATCTGATAGTCCATACCGTCTACTTTCATATACTCCATTGAACCTGGAACACCTAAAGGACCGGTGGTGCCTGCATTATTAATAAGTATATCAATAGCAGTATCGCGGTGTTTTACGGCTAATTGTTCTATTCGAAGATGATCAATTACATCAAGCTGCTCAATAATCAATTGCCTGTCAAATTCATTTTTTAATTCTTGAAGTTCTACTGCTTTTTCTGGATCTCTCGCACAAGCGATTATTTGCCAACCTTTTTGGGCATATTGCTTAACATGTTCGTAACCGAGTCCCCTATTGGCACCTGTAACTAGAACGGTTGGCATTATATACTCCTTTAAGTAGTTGGTATAAGTATAATAATATCAAGAATTAGTATTAAATAGAGGATAGATCAATGGATACAGAATTAACAAATGAAACTCTGAGTTACCTAATAGAAGTAGCAAGCTCTATTGGGGTCAGTCTTTTACTAGCTTTAGCAATTATTGTTATTGGGCGGCAATTTGTAAAACTAATTCTGAGACTTATAACGGTTGCTATGGAAAAATCCAATGTAGAAGACACCGTTAGAATTTTCGTTACTAATCTACTTAATACCCTCTTAATGATCCTGGTATTCATTGCTGCAATCAATCAGCTCGGAATTGAAACCACTTCTATCATTGCTGTTCTTGGTGCTGCTGGATTAGCTATAGGGCTGGCTCTACAAGGCTCATTATCTAACTTTGCTGCGGGGATGATTATTGTGATTTATAGACCCTACAAAGTAGGCGATTACATTGAGGCCGGAAATCATGCTGGCACTGTTAACGATATACAAATTTTCTCAACAGTTCTCAAAACACCTGATAATAAAACAATAGTTGTTCCTAATGGAAGTATTATGAGTGGAAGTATTGTTAACTATTCAGCTCAAGAAACAAGACGAGTTGACCTGATCGTTAGCTGTAGCTATGAAGATGATATAGATCAAGTCAAATCAGTCTTAGAAGATATTCTAAAAAAGGAAAAACGAGTGCTTAAAGATCCTGAACCCAAAATAGCAGTATCAGAACTTGCCGACAGTAGTGTTAACTTTATTTTTAGGCCATGGGTCAAGAGGACAGATTATCTTCCAGTCTATTATTCGTTATTGGAAGAAATTAAGAAACGCTTTGATCAAGAAGGTATCTCTATTCCGTATCCTCAATCAGACGTTCACGTCCATAATCACAAAGAGTAATATAAGGGTTCCTTGCTTAAGAAGCTGTCATCCATTTCTGGAATTTAGGATCAGCAGGCGCTTCTAAACCAGTTTCGTCTTTGCATCTCGCTTTCAACTCTTTAATTGAAGAGAAGCCTTTATCAAACAGTTTAACTTTGCCTCTGGCTTTGGTTTTTTCAGCACGAAGCTTAACAGTCGCTGCTTTATTGATACTTAGATCTTTTCTTAAGACTACGCCGTAATTTTCTTTAGCCCCTTGCCGAGTCACAAGACCGGCATCGACATCAAATTGAACTCTTTCAGGTTCTCTGGTGAACGGATCACCGCACCCTCCTCCACCCCAAGTTACATGGTATAGTTTGTCACCCTCTTCTACAGCTATTCGGTCGCACTTTGATTGCAACAGTTTAGTTTCGCCATTCTTTTTAACAAGCGTTTTAGTGCTTCTTTCTCCAGGTAGTCCACCGTTTACACCCCAAGGATAAGTTAGCCATCTGTCGTCATGGATAGACACTTCACCAGGTTCTAAGAATTTATATGTTGTACAGAGAGCGTTTCCACCTCTGTTGTAACCAGCGCCACCACTGTCTGGGACAGTGTAATATTCCTCGATGACCAGCGGAAAATAGCTTTCAAGAAATTCGTTCGGGACGTTCGTGAAGCTCGGCCATAGCGAGTGTCCATCTGGGCCATCACCCATTGGTTTACCAGGAACTCCGCCAAAGCCAATCATATATAATTGATACCACTCACCGTTTTTATCGTATCCCGAATACATTAAATGAGGACTGTCTGAGAATCCGGCACCACATAAGAATTCTGGGGCACCTTGACCTAATAACCCGCCTAATACATCAAAAATTCTTCCCAAAGCATGAGTTCTGCAAGATAAAGCAGCAGGGTAGTTTGGTTTAAGCAATGTGCCTTCTGGAATTCTAACTTCCATCAAGTCATAGAACCCATCATTAAACATAATTGCAGGGTCGAAAACCATAATCATATATACACCACAAAACATCTTAAACATTTCCTCATTGAGGAAGAAATTTACTGAGCTTATCGATTGGGGATCAGTGCCTTCAAAGTCAAAGATAACTTTCTTACCTTTTCTCCACATTGCGCATTTAATTCTATAAGGGCCCATTTCTAAACCGTCATCACAAATATAATCCTCGAAATATTGTTTTTCAGTTGGAACTGTATTCATAATGAGTTTACCCATAGCCTTCTTATTTCTATCTAGTAAGTCCTCCAGGGCTGAATAAAAAATATCATCTCCAAAACGATTGGCCATCTCTATAACTCGTTTCTCAGCGGTTCTAATAGAGGCTACAATTGCATTGAAATCACTCTTATTCCAGATAGGAAGTCGGCAATTATGTAGGATGATATTAAGAATCTCTTCTTGCAACTCATCATTCTTATATATTTTTGTAGGAGGAACTCTGACACCTTCTTCAAATATTTGAGTTGCATCGGTGGGTAAACTCCCAGGAACTTTTCCACCAACATCTGTCATATGCCCAAACATTGCCGCGTAAGCAATCAGACGACCATCTTTAAATATAGGTCTTAAAAGTAACCAGTCGTTGGCATGACTGACTGCGCCATTACAAGAATAAGGGTCATTGGTTAAAAACATATCCCCCTCTTCTATAGTTCCATCAAAAGCTTCTTTGAATCCGTGAATAAAACTACCAAACTGACCCACAACCATCTTTCCATCGAGGTTTGCGATCATTGGGAATTCATCACCTTGTTCACGTATACCTGGTGACATTGCTGTTCTGAAGAGTACAGCGTCCATTTCCCATCGAGCTGAAAACATTGAATTTTCAATTACATCAAGAGTAATCGGATCCAGTTTTACTCGATTAAATTTTTTATTATTCTTTTGTACTATTTTTGCAGGCATATTAACTCCCTTAACCTTGAGGTGTGATTAGTATGTTGCCAAATTTATCTACTTTACCTTTATGATTTGAAAGGATAACAGTAGTTGAGTCCATCTCCATTAGAATTGCAGGACCTTTGATAACATTTCCAGATTTTAGTTTAGAGCGATTATAGATCGTCGCTTTTTTATTTTTTCCATCCATATAGACTTTTGCATCATCAGCAATGACAGCATCTTTAGAAGGTCTTGGGCCACCTTTTTTTACTGATGGAGCTTTTAGAGATAATGCTTGGTCTTTGACAATAGCTCTCAAGTTAACGAGTTCTTTTTCTTCGTCCAATGAGAAGGTAAACAGTTGTTCATGTAAAACGTCAAATTTTTCACCAATTGCATTCAGTCCTTTTTTCTTTAATTCAGAGAGCTCAAAATCTACATTTATTGTTAAACCTTGACCTAGATATCTGAGATCCACTTGATAAGAAGTGGTTCTTTTATTTTTAGGAACGCCTTCTGCATCCAATGTTTTTGAAGCTTTCTTTGCTAAGTCTTCAAAAATCTTTACAACTTCTTGTTTATTGGTATGCGAAAATCTTCTGATGAATGACATCGATGATTCATCTTGGATATTGGTGGTAACGTCTCCATAAGCACAAAGAACACCTGGACCTGGAGGAATAATCACTGGCCAAGAGCTCGTGAGTTTGCCTAGAGCATTTGCGTGCAGAGGTCCAGCTCCTCCAAAACCAATTAAGGCAAAATCCCTTGGGTCATAGCCTTTTTCAACAGAGACTAACCTTAATGCTCCGTACATATTTTCATTTACAATATCAATAATTCCAGCCGCCGTTTGTTTAACCGATAAACCAAGTGCTTTTGCCACTGGTTTGATTGATTCTTCTGCTAAATCCTTCCTGATTTTCCAGCTTTTATCTCCACCCAGTGCAATATGTTCAGCAGGTATATAACCTAAAACAACGTTAGCATCTGTCACTGTTGGCTCTGTGCCACCTTTATCATAGGATGCTGGACCTGGAGTCGCACCCGCGCTTTGAGGACCAACTCTAAGGGCACCTGTTAATTCTGGAACATGGGCAATCGATCCACCACCTGCCCCAACAGTTCGGACATCAACCGATGATGCTCTTACCGTAACATCACCAACTGAGGTTTCTCGAGTTTGTTCGGCAACGCCGTTTTTAACCAGTGAGACATCTGTGGAGGTTCCACCCATATCAAAAGTCATTAGGTTCTCATATCCTGCTTGCTTGGCAATCCATATGGCTCCTGAGACACCACCCGCTGGACCACTCATAAGCAAATTTACTGGTGAATCTGAAGAGGCTTTTGCTGAAGCTAAACCACCGTCTGATCTCAAAATACGAAGTTTGACATCTTTCATTCTTCTTTTTAGACCTTTTTGGAGGTTTTTAACATACTCTGCTACCTTTGGTCTGACATAAGAGTTTGCAACTGTGGTAATTGTTCGCTCATATTCTTGCATTTCTGGTACAACTTCAGAGGACAAAGAAACAGGAATCTTGGGCAAGAGTTTTTTCTTTCGAATGATGCTTCTAATCTCTTTTTCATGTTTATCATTAGCAAAAGAATTGATTAAGGAAACTGTAATCGCTTCAACACCTTTGTTAGAGAGTTCTTTAATATCTTTGGCAAGTTGTCCCACTTTTAATTTTGATAAAACTTCTCCTCTCGCAGAGATTCTTTCATCTGCTTCAATAGTCAGAGAAAGAGGAGCCAGTGGGTCACTTTTATTGTAAATTACCCAACCTCCTAGTCCACCTGGGACAAAAGAACGAGCTATTTGTAAGACTTGACGATAACCCTTTGTGGTGATCAAACCCACCTTAGCCCCTGTTCCTGTAAGTATCGTATTTGTCGCAACGGTGGTGCCGTGCATAACTGAGGTGATCTTTGAGGGTTCCACTCTAGCATTTTTGCAGACACTTTTGATTCCATTGAAGACACCTATCGATGAGTCTTCTGGTGTGCTTGGAACTTTGGCAGTCCACATGGTACCGGTTTTTTCGTTGATAAGAAGAAGATCGGTGAAAGTTCCTCCGACATCAACACCTAGTCGATAACTCATAATAACTCCTAATTTTTTTTACATAAGGTAGAAAACAATTGTTTGTAGTTTCTTCCTAATGATTTTTGAAATCCAGCTAGTTTATAAAAAAATATTAATTTTATTTTGTAGCTAAATAATAATACTTTTATTGCATATTAATTTCAGCATTTTCTGGAAAAATTCCAGCTTTAGGAACCATCGCTGGGACAGCTCTTCCTAATTGTCCTTCGAGCCACTCTGTTGTTTCCACTACTTTTCTTAAATCAACACCAGTTTCTATCCCAGATCTATCTAGCATGTATAAAAGGTCATCGGTAGGGATATTGCCGGTGGCTTTGGGTGCAAAAGGACATCCCCCTATACCTCCAGTGGAAGAATCTATAATGCTCACCCCAGCTTCAACAGCAGCTGCGGCATTTGCTAACCCGGTGTTTCTAGTATTATGCAGATGGGTTCTCAGAGGTATTGAGGGAGCCATTTGTTTAATGAGTGAAAATGTTTCTGTAATTTGACTGGGTACTGCCACTCCAACGCTATCAGCTAATCCAAATACATCAGGCTCACCTTGAAGTACTTTTTCAGCAATTGATGCGATATCCTCTGGATCAACCTCGCCTTCGTATGGACAACCAAATGCACAGGCAATCACCACACTTGTTCTAATCCCTGCAGATTTGGCTTCACTAGCAATATTTAACCAATTATCAATAGATTCTTGAGTAACAACATTTTGGTTTTTCATATTGTATGTATCGGTGCTGACAATCACCATTCCGACTTCATCAATTCCACAATCTCTAGCTCTTTCAAATCCTTTTTGATTCATGATAAGCCCAATGTAAGTGACATCATCTCTATCCGGAAGGCTTTCAACCAATTGTTCAGCGTCTGCCATTTGAGGAACTTTCTTTGGATGCACAAAACTAGTAACCTCTAGTTTTTTAACTCCTGCATCAATTGTTTTGGTTATAAACTCCTTTTTAACTTCAGTCGGTATGATTTCAGGTTCACTTTGCAGGCCATCTCTGGGACCGACTTCTAGAATTGATATTTTAGTCATCTTTAAAAAGCCTTATATTAGTATTTTTAGTGAGATCAAGTGTATACAAATATTGTAATATTCTCTATCTTTTGAATTAATAGAAATATGAATATAGGAAAAATTTCTGCTGTAACCATACCGTGTCCAAATTTATCTAGATCTATAGAACAATATGTTAAATATCTGGGGTATCGAGTAGTTAAAAGAGGTCAGGTTACTCATGAAGAAGCTAGTAATTGGAAAGCAGCCAATATAGAGGGTGCAGATTATGTTGTTCTACAGCCTGAGAAATCAGATGATTTTTCTTTTAGATTTATTGATCAGGGCATTAAGGAAGACTACGTCCCGTTCAAAACCGTTGGATGGAATGCTGCTGAACTCATTGTTCGTGATGTAGATGAAATCGCAACAAAGCTTATCGATTCAGAGTTTGAAATCATAGGCTCTCCTGCTGATCTGTCGTTCACTGATCAGATAAGAGCGATGCAAGTGTTAGGCCCTGCCAACGAAATTCTCTATCTAACGCAGTTCAAATCAAAATTATTAGAATTTGACAGCCCAGAGGCAAGATGTGATGTTGATCAAACCTTCATAGTTATTCTTGCTGGATCTTCTGTCAATGACATACAAGAATTTTACTGTGAGAGGTTTAATCTAGAAAAAGCACCTATTATGGATTCCCGAATTAGGGCTATTTCAAGAGCCTTTCAAAAACCTGAGGACTCTCAATATAAATCTGTCGCGATTCCCATAAAGGATCAATGTTTAATCGAGATTGACGAATTGCCTGAAGGATATTTAAAAAGATCAACTGAACCTGGATATTTACCTCCAGGGATACCGATGGTTAGCTTTCTTTGCTATGACGATCAGATGAAAAATATTGGGAGTTATCCATGTAGCCTCCCTGACCTGGAGCATAAAAAATGTTCCATAATAGTTGGCAATAACCAGGAGCTGATTGAGCTGATTTATCGATAGTTGATATCTGTCCAGAGCGTTTTTTATCATTTTTCAAATTTTTAAGATAGAATTACATCACTACTTTTCCATTATTGGAGGAATATGATGAAAGTAAATAAACTAGTTGTGCCTGTTATTGGTGGGTTGTTAGCATTAGCAATTAATCTCAATGTTTGGGCACAAAACACAGGAGCTTTAGAGGAAATAGTTGTTACTGCTCAAAAAAGAACGGAATCTTTACAGGAGGTTCCTATTTCGATAGCAGTTTTTTCTGAAGATGAAATAGAACGATTAAACATTAGTAATACAATCGATCTTGTAAGGAATATTCCGGGAATGACCGGAGTTACCAACGTTGGTTTACCTCAAGCAGCTGCATATTTTATAAGAGGGATCGGTCAAGATGAATCGGTTGCAACTCTTGATCCAGCCGTTGGAACCTTTGTTGACGGTGTTTTTGTTTCAAGACAAATTGCCAATAACTCAAGACTCTATGATATTGAGAGTGTGGAAGTACTCAAAGGACCACAAGGAACTCTATACGGTAGGAACACCACCGGCGGCGCTGTAAGAATTATCACTAAAAAACCAACAGATCAGACTGAAGGTTTTATTGATGTGGCTTACGGAAAGTACGCAACAATAGAAATGTCAGCTAAGTTGAATGTTCCCTTATCCGATAATGTTTTTGCAAAAGTTACTACATTCTATATTGATCAAGGTGAAGGATTTCTTCAGAACGTAACACTTAACCGAGATCAATGGAAACGAGATGCGAATGGAGCTCGAGCGCAAATTCTTTATACACCAAACGATCGCACTGAATTTTTATTTACCGCTGAGTATTCCAACGATGAAACAGGCGGTGCTGTGGGGGCGAATAAATTGAGTGCCTGCTGCGGAGATGATTTATACGTTATTGAAAGCGGTCTTGAGAACACTTGGGCTGGCACTGAACTAATGGCCCTTAGTATGAAAGCAACAATTGACTTTGATAAGTTCCAAATGGAGCTTATCGCAGCAGACCGTGATTTAGAACACAGCTTTAACAATGACTATTCTGATCAACCAACACCTGCATATTCAATTCCTAATTTGAGTGATCATATTCAAAAAAGTTTTGAATTAAACTTCACCGGTGAAGTTGATGGCCCTAATTACCCAGGAATTCAATGGGCAGCAGGGATATCATCTTACGATGACGATAATGCAGTCGTTTTTGGTGACGCACTATTCTTATTTGGAGGAGCGGTTGCTGGAACCTTTATGCGAGATATGACTAATGTCACAAAGGCAAAAGCTGTTTATGCCGACATTTCTGTCGATCTTGGTGGAGGCTGGGGCTTAACTGTCGGTGGTCGTTATACCGATGATAAGCGAAAAGTTAATGTTGAGCAGTTTTTAGATCTTAATGGCGTGCCTTGGGAGGCCAGAGATGAATCTAATTTCATGGATCGGAGTGGATGGCTTTCCACAGCTGCTATAGGACAGCCCTTTAATAATGCTACTCTTGAAGCGTTGGGAACTAAAACATCAATTGATACGTCTGAATTTACCAGTCGTGTGGTTCTAGATTATCAAGCCTCTGATGATGTTATGTTGTATGCCAGTATCGCTGATAGCTTTAAAGGCGGTGGTTGGGCATCTCGTGTTACTGCTGTTGCAGATTTTAAGGATTTGAGACCAGAATTTGTTGATAATTTTGAGATGGGTGTGAAGAGTGAGTGGAATGACGGTACCGTCAGAGTCAATCTAACTTACTTTAGTGCCAACTATTCGGATCTTCAGATTACTGCGATCGACCAAACAACCGGGGCGTTTGTTTATTCAAACAAAGCCGACGGAAAAGTTAATGGCATCGAAGGAGAGCTTCTTTACGCGGTTCGTGATGATCTCACTATATTTGCTAATATTGCAACTCTAGATGGACGATACACCGACCTGAAGCCTGGTGCAGAAGGTATTGCAGAGAAAGATCTTAAAAGAACCCCTAATTTCTCATATAGATATGGAGTTACGTACGATCGAGCTGTAGTAATTAACAACAGCAATGGTCAAATTAGCTTTACTGCTGTTGTTAATAGGGAAGATGATTATTACAGCAACCAAAACAATACTCCAAATGGCTTTAGACCAGCTGTTAGTAAAGTCGATCTAAACTTGACCTATCGACCAAATGATGCCAACTGGAGATTGATCGCTGGATGCACTAATTGTACGGATGAGCATGTGGCAAACTCTACACTTGATTTTGGAACTCTTGGTTTTGTAACTCAATTCCAAGATATACCAAGTTTATGGAGAGTTTCATATCGATACGATTTCTAAATAATCTATTTGGATAATTGTTAATATAAAGGCCGGTAGAAATACCGGCCTTTTTCATTAAATTATGGACATATTTAACCAACTTGATTTTCTATTACTGATTGTTTTAGCAGGAGCACTGGCTGGTATTCTGGCTGGTCTCCTGGGTGTAGGTGGAGGGATTGTAATAGTTCCTTTGCTCTATTATATATTGAATTTTTTGGGCTATGATCAGTCTATAATTATGCACGTAGCTGCAGGCACCTCTTTGTTTATTATTGTTCCTACAAGTATTCGCTCTGCCGTCGAACATAGAGTCAGAGGCTCTTTTGATGAAAACGTTTTTAAATTATGGTTCATTCCAATAGCAATTGGGGCAGGTTTAGGTAGTGTATTAGCAATATACTCCTCCTTTAAGCTATTAACATTGCTGTTTGCTATGATTGCCTCACTGGTTTCTATTCAGATGTTTTTTGGCGACACTCAAAGGGCCTTTAATATCCCTAAAACAATTTTTAGAACCTCGCCATTCTTTATAGGGTTAGTCTCTGCCATGATGGGCATTGGTGGAGGATCCCTTAGCGTGCCTATTATGAATTATTCAGGAATTGATATAAAAAAAGCTGTGGGTACATCAGCTGCTTTTGGGTTTTTCATTGCCGCTCCTGCATCTCTTGGCTTTATGCTTGGAGGCAATAATCAGGTTGAGATTCTTCCTCCCTACTCTATTGGTTATGTGAACTGGATGGCTTTCTTATTGATCGTCCCAATAACACTGATGACAGTCCCAATTGGGGTAAAGATAGCTCATAGGTCATCACAAAAAGGGCTAAAAATGCTTTTTGGATTATTCTTGGCTGTGACAGCTATAAGGATGTTTGCTGACTTGATTTAGAAGCTAGAAAGTCAGTGCGTTTGATTCGTTGCTGGCTAGAATTTCTTCGAGTGCTTTTCGTTGATTTTCAAGCATAGTGACTCTTTCAACTTCTTTATCTAAGAATTTTTGCCAATTTGCCACGGTTCTTACAGAAGAAGGAGTTGAGCAGGAGATGACTTTGCCTTCAATTTCTTTATTCATCTCTCTAAAAGCTTTTTGGGTTTCCATGGTGAGCAGCAGTTCTTCTAGACTCATATTTTCAGATGCAGCACATTCTTGTAGCGCTATATCATTTCTTCTATCCGCATCGATCTTAGCGTTACTGAATGCCTCTTTAGCACCTTCATAATCAGCCATCTCAAACTGGCACATACCCAGAGTGATATAGGATTCATCAAGTCTTTTTAGATCGCCTTTCTGAATGGCAGTTTTTGCTGAACTAGCACAACCGTTGTAATCGGCAATATTATTTAGAGATCGAGCTAGCCGGATATCTAATTCACCATCATCAGATAGTTTAGCCGCTTCTCTTAGGGCTTTTATTGCTGGTTCATCGTATCCAGCAAGAAACCATGCTTGTGCAAGTATTTTCCAGTTTTTGACTTCTTTATCTACTCTGTCTTCGTCCACAGCTTTTTGAAGAAGTTTTGCTGCTTCATAGGGTGCTTCTACTGAGAGATAGAGTTGAGCCATTTGAACAAATTCAGAGCTTTTTTCTAAAAAACCCTCATGATAGGCAGTTTGGTATGCAGCCATTTGTTTTTCTTCTTCTTTATCTTGTCCGTAGAAAGCTGAGAGTTGAGTCCAATACTCTTTTTTTGACCACTCGATAACCAATCTCTCAAGGGTTTCCTTAACCTTATCCATTTGTTCTAACTCAAAGTAGGCAGCTCTTAATAAAAGCCACCAGTTCTCTCGTGTAGGCCCTTTGGCTAAGTTAGCTGCATCAGCTTCAAGGCCTTTAATGGCTTCTTCCATTTCAGCGTATTGATCACTGCTTTTGCGTGTATTGGTTAGGTCTTCTTTAAGTTTTAATTTTGTTTGTGAAGCAAGCCCAATGAAATCCGTGGTGTCTTTATCATATCGGACTCTATATTTACTGGCCGTTTCTCTAATTGCTTTTTCTAGGTTCTCAACCCTGAATGCATTAGCTTCTTCAGAAATCGAAATTGCTTTTTTGATAATCGGAATCATTTCTTCGTATTTTTTCTGTTGATACAAAGCTGTTCCTTTTAATACATAGAGGTCGGTTCTTTTGGGTTGCTCAACGAGCAATGAATCAACAGCTGTAATAACATTGGCATATTCTTCAAGTTGGAAATACAGCTGAGCGATGGTGAATTTGGACGCTTGTATTAAACCGTCGGGCACGTTTGGATCTGCTATAACTCTTTTGTAGTAGCTAATCGCGCCCTTATAATCTTCTCTAAGATATCTGACATAAGCAAAGAAGTAATTAACTTGGCCTCTTTCATAAGGGCTTAGTTTTCTCATTTCCAGGATGCTGTTCAGAACAGCTACTCCTTCGTCGAGTTTTTCAGTGTCTATAAGTTCTTGGGCTTCGCCTAGTTTCTTTGCCACTTTCTCTGACATCGAACCAGTTTTCTTAGTTTTTCTTTGACTGTTATCTACGTCATCTTGTTGGGCATACACTGATGCAAAGAAGGTTATCTGACCAGTATTTGTACCGGATAGGATAATGAGAGTAGCAAGGATAAATATTAGTTTGATTTTCATATTATTTTTCTAATTCGAAGGTAATTTTATGTTGTACACCCGGAACATCAATGGGCGTACCGTTAATTACCCTTGGTTTATATTTAAATTTAGAAGATGCTTTAAGTGACGCACTTGCAAATAAGCTGCTTGTGCATTCAACTACTTTACCGCCGGCTGTGGTGCCGTTTCTGGTCACGGTATACTCTACGATACACCAGCCTTCAATGCCTCTAGACAGAGCTCTGTTGGGATAAATCGGAGCCACTTTAACTATCGGTAGATATTCACCTTCTCCTGCATTAAATCCTCCAATACCTGCACCCACACCAACATTGGCATCAACAGCACCTATATTTACTGTATCTGCTGTAGTATCTATATCATCGAGCTCTTGAGGTGTGTCTGGTGGTGGTTCTTCTGGTTCTGGTGGTTTTTTTGGTTTAGCGTTTTTTGTATCAAGAGACTCATCTTTTTTAATACGGACAAAATCTACAAATCTACCTTCGTATTTTGATGTGATCGCCCCTTTACCCGTCGCTATTAGAATTTGCATTACCCACAAAATAGCAAAAGTAGTAAAAACAGAAATAACCGCAGCCAAGATAATTCTTGTTAAGGGGTTTTCTATATCTAAGTTACTTTTTACGTCTTCAGACATCTCGACCATATTCCAATAATTTATTGACCATCCTCAGCAGCAATAGAGACACTGTATACTCCTGCTTGTCTAGCTGCATCCATGACTGTCACCACTGTTTCATGAAAGGCTTTTTTGTCTGCTTGAATAACCACTGATCCTTCTGGGTTTTCAGCATGCAATCTTTCAATATTAGGGCGAACTGCTCTGGGATCAATTCTCCTTCTGTTAATCCAGATTTCATTATTGGCTCCGATTGCAACTAAGATATTGGCATTTTCTTTTTTAACGGCAGTAGGGGCATCCGGTCTATTAACATCAAGGCCAGATTCTTTAACGAATGAGGCAGTTACGATGAAGAAAATAAGCATAATAAAAACAACATCGAGCATCGGTGTTAAATTAATTTCTGCTTCTTCTTCTGGCGCTGCTTGAAATAGATTTTTTCTCATTTTATTTCCTTTAGATTATTTAATGATCAGATCCAAGTGATTCTTCAAGATCATCAATTTCAGAAGTAACCTTCTGATTAAGTATTGTTACTAAAAAGACCCCAGATAAGGCACCAACCATGCCGGCCATAGTCGGAATGGTTGCCTTGGACACGCCTGACGCCATGGATCTGGCATTACCTGAGCCAGAAACTGCCATCACATCGAACACTTCAATCATCCCTGTCACAGTGCCCATTAATCCTAATAGTGGACACAAGGCTACAAGAGTTTTAATAATGGGTATATATTGATTTGCAGACATATTAAACTCTGAGATCATTTGTTCTCTGATTGCGTCTGATTCCCATGACTTTTTCTCTCTGCGATTCTTCCATAAAGACTGAATACTTGATTTGAGTGTCTTGACCTCTGTTTGAAAGTAGGCAAGTCGTTCTAGAATTAACATCCACATTAGGAAGATTACAATTGCTATGATATTAAGAACTTGTCCTCCCATTTCTAGGAAGTCTCTGACTGCAATTATAATATCACCCATTAGTCAATCCTACTGGTAATAGCTTATCCTGATTTTTCTGAATGATTAGCAATTATTCCTGCGGCTTGTTCCTGAATGATCTGGGTAACTCTTCTGCTTCTGCCGCTGACAATTGTATGTAACAGAGTTGTAGGAATCGCTACTGTCAGACCGAGCACAGTTGTTACTAGTGCTTGGGAAATACCACCAGCCATTAATTTCGGATCACCGGTTCCGTATAATGTTATGGCTTGGAAGGTTTTAATCATACCGGTAACCGTACCTAGTAGTCCCATCAGAGGAGCTACAACTGATATAACTTTAATGATTAATAATCCTTTATTGAGTTCAGGGGTTTCTTTGAATACAGCTTCAGCTAGTTTCAACTCAAGCGTATCCGTGTCAACCGATTTATTGGATTCATAGACACCAAGCACCCTACCTAAAGCATTATCATCACTGATAGAGCTTGATTCAAGTTGAGCAGTAACAGCCTTATCTGCAGCTTGCAGTACAAACCATCGTTGACCCGCTATTCCCACTCCAAAAAATCCTAGGAGAATAACAAGATAACCAACAATACCACCTTGTTGAACTCTTTCCACAAGATTAGGTCGAGCCACTAATGAGGCGAGTACCCCACCTAACGTAGGGTCCAATCCAAACGCAACTTTTTGATCCGACGGATTAAATAATTCTGAAGTGCTGCTTGTAAATCTTCGACCTTCTGGTTGACGAGGAATCTCAGTTACATTTCCTGTTTCAGGGGCATAATTAAGATATTTCCCATCGGCAACAATGTTAAAGAGCCCTACTCTGACTACTTCTGTAGCAACCTTGGAGCCGTTGGTATCGATGACATCAGCAGTAAATTTCACAACCTTTCCTGATTCCGTCATTTCTTGTTGAAGCATAAACCAGAGTCTCTCAATTTCTTCGATTGAAGGTAGTTTTGAATTGCTACCTATTTTCTTAGCTAAGTTCTCAAGAAAAATACTTCTGTCAGGGTATTGAACATTGGTGAGTGAATTATCGAATCTAGTTCGGGCATCACCAGACACTTGCTGCATCACGCCAAAGAGTTCTTTGAGTGCTCCTAATCGTTCATTTAATGTATCCTGAAGTTCACTGTTGACCGCTTCATTAGCTTCAAATAGTACTTCTAAATCCGCACTTCTATTTTCTTCATTGATCTTTGTGGTTTCAGCATCAGCCAACAAGCGTTCTTGTTGGTCTCTTTTTTGTCTAAACTCAGTCTCTCTTTGTTGATTCTCTTTAGTGTCAGCGAGTTTACCCTGCTGGACTCTATCAAGTAATTGATCGATGGTTGTTGCTGATTGCTGAGAGTAGGCAGGTACAGCTGCCAAAGAAATAAGAGCAATAATAAGTTTTAAATTTTTCATTATATTGCCTCCGCTGAATCTACAGGCAGCATAACCAGATCAGGTGCAACCTGTTTCTTAGCAATCTTTAACCCTGCTTTAATTTCGTTTCTATTGTCACCGGCATCTTCCCAGGATCTAGTTTTTTGATTCCAAACGCCTGAAACTTTCCCATCCACTGATTGATATAAGAATGAAACTCTACCTATTCTAAGGAAATCCAGTTCGAGAGTCTTTCCATCCACATCAAGGGTGTCTTTATAGGTTTCAATAGTTTTACCGTAATCATTTTCAATTTGATAAGCTTCAGTGACCTTTCTAAACTTTTCAGCAACAGTCACATCTTCTCTTTGCATGAGGTCTTTAAGGAAATCAACTCTTTCAGTTCTTTCGTTCATTAGAAAAGGAACATCCAATTGAACAAATTGATCCAATGAGTCGATCATTTGTGTCATAACCGGGACGATTTTTCTGTTTATTTGTGAAGCGACAAGTATAGATTGTTCAAGATCCACCTTTACTCTTGCTTGATTTTCAATTTGGAGTTCAAGAAGTTGGTTATAAATTTGGAGTCCATCAATCTCTTTAAGAGCAGCTCGATATCTATCTTCCATTTTTCTTGTTTGTTCTACTACCTTATCAATTCTTTGTTGTGATTCCTGGGCCAGTAGCGTTCTTTCTGTCTGCCCATTAAGCACCTGACTTAATGTTTCTGCTGGAGCAATCATTGGTAATGTAATTAGAATTACACCACCCAATAAAATCTTTGTAGTCAGTCTATGAAAACGTTTCATATAAAATTCCTCTAAAATGATTAGATCTAAGTGAGGATTACCAACCTCACGAAAGACTTGATAATAGCATAATCAAAAAAGACTCCAAAGGCTAAATCATGAATTATTTACTATAAATTCCATGGAAATGTTGTACATTTTTTGGTTCTTCTTGTAAGAAAGTTTTGTAACTTTTAGTTATTTTTTATCAATTTATGTTGACAATAATACTGACTTCAAAGATGATTTCATGCCATGAACAACAAAAATGTACTCAAAAATCTAATTCTAGGGTTACTAATTCTGCTGGATTATAGAACTAGTGGGGCTTCCCTATAGGATTAAATAGAGTTTAATTAAATAAAAAGCCCCGCAAAAGAGCGGGGTTTTTTTTGAGGTAAATAATTTAAATTGGAGTAAAAAATGCAGATATTTTATGACAGCGATGCAGATCAAGAGATCATAAAGAATAAAAAAGTGGTCATTGTAGGTTATGGGTCACAAGGTCATGCACATGCGAATAATCTGAAAGATTCTGGCGGCAATGTCACTGTGGCTCTTCGTGAGGATTCTTCATCATGGGCTAAAGCGGAAGCAGCTGGTTTAAATGTTTCCACAGTTCCTGAAGCTGTGAAGGACGCTGATTTGGTGATGGTACTAATCCCTGATGAGTTACAAGCTGAAACTTATACGTCAGAAATTAAAGATAACATTAAACAAGGTGCTGTATTAGCTTTTGCGCATGGTTTTAACATTCACTTTGAAATGATCCTCCCGAGAGAAGATCTAGATGTAATTATGATTGCACCAAAAGGACCAGGACACACCGTTCGGTCGCAGTATGAATCATACGCTGGTGTACCTTGTTTATTAGCAGTACACAAAGATATTTCAGGTCATGCGAAAGAAATAGGTCTATCGTACGCTTCGGCCATAGGGTCAGGAAGGGCTGGGATTATTGAAACTAACTTTAAAGACGAAACCGAGACTGACTTATTCGGCGAACAAGCGGTGTTGTGTGGAGGACTTACTTCGCTTATACAAACCGGATACGATGTTCTTGTGGAAAATGGGTATCCTCCTGAAATGGCCTATTTTGAGTGTTTACATGAAGTTAAGCTTATTGTTGATTTGATTTATGAAGGCGGCTTACAAAATATGAGATACAGTATTTCTAATACAGCTGAATACGGTGATTATGTAAGTGGACCTAAGGTAATCAACCAAGAATCGAAGAAAGTGATGGAGTCAATATTGGAAAGAATACAATCCGGTGAATTTGCAAAAGAATTTATGGATGATTGCAATCAAAGTGACAATGCTGAACCTGGTCCTATGATGCAAACTTATAGAGACCGTGCAGCTAACCATTCAATTGAAAATATTGGTCAGGAGTTAAGGGGAATGATGCCCTGGATTGCAAAAAATAAAATTGTCGATAAGTCAAAAAACTAACAACTAATAATGGATTAATCATGAACCAAGCTAAAGAAGTAATTATTTTTGATACCACCCTTAGAGATGGTGAACAAGCTCCAGGTTGTAGTATGACATTAGGAGAAAAATTAAAAATTGCTCATGCACTCAAGGATCTTAATGTAAATGTTATTGAGGCTGGGTTTGCTGCTGCTTCACCAGGTGATTTCGAAGCTGTGAAAACCATTGCTAGTGAAATTGAAGGGCCGACTATTTGTACTTTAGCAAGATGTAATGAGGATGATATCGAACAAGCTCATAAAGCTTTAGGGGATAATCCAAACCGCAGAATACATGTGTTTGTTGCTACAAGCGAAATTCATCTTAAGCACAAATTAAATATGGCCAAGGAAGAAGTTCTAAAGGCAGCGTACGAAGGCGTTAAAATGGCTAAAGAGTTTTGTGATAATGTTGAATTTTCTCCAGAAGATGCCTCGAGAACTGATCATAATTTTTTAACCGAGGTGGTAAATGCTGCTATTGATGCCGGTGCAACGACCATTAACATACCTGACACCGTGGGATACACGATTCCTTATGAATTTGGTGAATTATTTAATCATCTAATTTCAAGCTGTGAAAATGCCGAGAATATAGTGTTCAGTGTCCACTGTCACGATGATCTTGGCCTATCTGTCGCTAACAGTTTAGCTGCATTAGAATCGGGGGCAAGGCAAGTTGAATGCACGATTAATGGAATTGGAGAAAGAGCTGGCAATACCTCTCTTGAAGAAGTTTGTATGGCAATCAAAACCAGAAAAGAATACTTTGACTTTCATACCTCTATAGATACCACCAAGCTTTATCCAACCAGCAGACTGGTGTCCAGTATTACTGGAATGCATGTTCCTAGAAATAAGGCTATTGTTGGTGATAATGCCTTTTCTCACGAGGCAGGAATTCATCAACATGGAATGCTCAGACATGCATCGACTTATGAGATCATGAAGCCTCAAGATGTTGGCATCGGGCGATCAAATTTAGTTTTAGGAAAGCACAGCGGTAGACATGCATTTTTAGATCGAGTCAAGGAGTTAGGTTTCGAGATTAACAAGGACGATTTAAATCCAGCTTTTAAAGAATTTAAGAAATTAGCAGATAGAAAAAAAGAAATTTTCGACTCAGACATTGAAGCAATAGTACTTAATGCTGATTCAAGCAGCATAAACACTTGGGAGTTGGTTGATATGGAAACTTCTTCTGGGTCTTCTTGGGGGGCTTGTGCTGAGTTAAAACTTAAAAATATAGACGGAACGGTTCATCAGTCAGAAACTGAAAAAGGACAATCAAGTGGGCCAATAGACTCAGTTTTTAATGCCATTAATCAAATAACCGGATACAATTTGGAATTGATTAATT
>CAZVRH010000009.1:23303-43816 GCA_964629335.1 uncultured Woeseia sp. | reverse complement strand
ATTATGAAAAGTATCTACTCCAATGATAGCTTTGACTCTGTTTTTAAGTTTTACTGCAGCTTCAAGTGCAACTGGCCCACCCATGGAGTGACCAATCAAGAATGCTTGTTCAACATTTGCATGATCCATAACAGCAACAACATCATCACCGAATTTTCCCATTGAGTAATCATTTCGGTTTCTTCCAGATTCACCATGACCTGCAATATCTATAGATATAATTCTATAATCATCAGAAAAAAAACCTAATTGTGCCCACCAGTATTTACTGTTACACCCATACCCATGAATAAAAAGTAGAGTATTTTCACCGCTTCCTTTTTCGTAGTAGGCTATTTTGACGCCATCTTGACTTTGTGTTGTTTTTTGAACAAAACCTATCTCAGAGAGTGGGGTACCTAAATTTAATAAAAGATCGTCAAATAGCTCATCACTGTGAATCGAGTTAGAGAGAATTAGGGAGAGAGCGATGATTATTTTTTTCATTTTCTAAAATACTCTTCTTATTGCTTCAACATTATCGTCATTATCATATAATTACTTCATATTCTTACCAACTAAAATAAAAATCAAATGGCAGGACACAGTAAATGGGCAAACATCCAGCACCGCAAAGGTCGACAGGATAAAAAAAGAGGTAAGTTATTTACAAAGCTTATTAGGGAGATCACAGTTGCGGCTAGGATTGGTGGCGCAGACCAAGATTCTAATCCCAAATTGAGAGCAGCAGTTGAGAAAGCAAAATCTCAAAGCATGCCAAAAGACAATATAGAAAGGGCAATAGCAAAAGGTTCGGGTGGAGACGATGGTATTAATCTTGAAGAAGTTTTATACGAAGGTTACGGTCCAGGAGGTGCAGCAATTCTTATTGAGTGTCTAACGGACAATAGAAATAGGACTGTGGCCGAAGTCAGACATGCACTCACAAAATATGGCGGTAATCTTGGCACAGAAGGTTCTGTTGCATATTTATTCCAACAAATTGGTTTGATTAGTCTGAGTAATGTTAAAGATCCAGACAGCCTGATGGAATCCGCAATAGAATCTGGTGCTGAGGATATTGAGCTTAATGAAGATGATTCAATAGATGTTTTAACAACACCAACTTCGTTCATCAGTGTTAAAGACTCTCTAGATAATGAAGATGCAAAATTTGAGATTAGTGAAATCACAATGAAGGCTATAACGGAAGTTTCAATAGATAAAAAAAATGTTGAATCAGTCTTTAAATTAATTGATGCACTCGAAGATATAGATGACGTGCAGTCAGTTCATTCCAATGTTGAAATATCAGAAGAAATTCTAGGAACGTTAAATTGATAGGGTTGCTTTTTTAATGAAAATATTTGGTATTGATCCTGGATCAAGAGTAACCGGCTATGGTCTGATTGAATCTATAGGTAATAAATTAAACTATCTGGATTCAGGTATTATACAAACTAAGGAAAAAGACTTTATCAAACGGCTATCTATCATTTTTAGCGGTATAGAAGGACTACTGGATCAGTACAACCCCGATGAAGCAGCCATCGAAAACGTTTTTATGCATCGCAATGCAGACAGCGCATTAAAGTTAGGGCAAGCAAGAGCTGCAGCTATTTCTGGTACTTTTAAAAAAGGCATAGACGTTTCTGAATATTCAGCAAGAGAAGTAAAGTTAGCAGTTGTTGGCACTGGGGCTGCAGAGAAAGAACAAGTGAAGGAAATGGTTAAACTTATACTTGGAATTAGAAATAAGGACCTGAAGTTGGATGAATCAGATGCACTTGCAATTGCAATATGTCATGCTCATAGTCACCCTATGAAAAGTATTGTTAAGCAACTATAAAAATGATTGGCTCTTTAATCGGATTAATTAAAGACAAACAACCGTCTTTAGTTCTTTTAGAGGTAAGCGGAGTGGGTTATGAAGTTCATGTTCCTCTTTCCACATCCTTTCAATTACCAAATAAAGGCGAGTCCGCCTTCATATTAACTCACTTAGTCATTAGAGATGATCAGCACACTCTTTATGGTTTTGCTACAGACGAGGAGAGGAAACTATTTAGAGCTTTAATCAAGATCAGTGGAGTCGGAGCTAAGATGGCTTTAACTATTCTATCCGGGATAAACGTTAACGGTTTTGTTCAGTCAGTAATTCATCAAGATGTTGAAACGCTCGTTCACCTGCCAGGAATTGGAAAGAAAACAGCTGAAAGGTTAATCGTTGAAATGAAAGATAAGATCCAAGATACCTTACAGGACCCAGGTCTATCGCAATCAAGTTCCTCTGACGGTAATATTGTTCTCGAAGCAAGAAACGCTTTAGTTAATTTGGGATACAAAAGCAGTGAGGCAAGGAAGATGTTAGAAAAGATTGATTCAACTGGACTTGAAGTAGAAGAATTACTAAGACAAGCACTCAAATCAGTGAATAAATAATGGTTGAAATCAAAGAAGATAAAAATGACATTTCTCGTGATCCTCTTGAGGGAGAAGAGAGTATCGATAGAATGCTTAGACCACAGTATCTTAAAGAGTATGTCGGCCAAGAAGCAGTGAAGCAACAAATGGAGATTTTTATTGAAGCTGCAAAAAATCGAAAAGAATCTCTAGATCATGTTTTGATATTTGGACCTCCTGGTTTAGGAAAGACCACCCTTGCTCATGTTATTGCTAATGAGCTAGAAGTAAATTTAAAACATACTTCTGGTCCCGCGATAGACAAACCAGGCGATCTAGCAGCTATTCTAACTAATTTAGAAGAAAGAGACGTACTCTTCGTTGATGAAATTCATAGATTAAGTTCGGTTGTTGAAGAAATTCTTTATCCAGCTTTGGAAGATTATAAGCTAGATCTAGTTATCGGCGAGGGACCTTCAGCAAGGTCGATACGGTTGGATCTTACTTCTTTTACCATGATTGGAGCGACCACAAGAGCAGGATTATTAACTTCACCATTAAGAGACCGCTTTGGAATTTCACAACGATTGGAATTTTATGATGTTGATGAGTTAACCCAAATTGTGACCCGATCAGCAGGCATCCTTGGGGTTTCTATTAATCAGGATGGTGCTCATGAAATCGCAACCAGAGCCAGAGGAACTCCTAGGATAGCTAATCGATTACTAAGAAGATCCAGAGATTTTTCTGAAGTAAAAGCTGAAGGCAAAATTGACAAGAACGTTGTTATCAATGCTATGAATCTCATGGAGGTTGATATCAACGGTTTCGATTTCTTAGATCGGAAGTTCTTACTTACTATTATTGAAAAATATAATGGAGGACCAGTTGGCATAGATGCTATTGCTTCAGCTATTGGAGAAGAGAAGGGGACCGTTGAAGATATTATTGAGCCTTTTCTAATACAGAGTGGTTTTCTATTAAGAACTTCAAGAGGCAGAATTGCGTCAGAAAAAGCTTTCCGACATTTTGGTATTGAGTTACCGCAACAGAATAAGTCATTATTTGAAAACAACTAATGAATGGAACCATAGAATTAATAATGTATAAGCTATGATTGAATCTATACCTATACAGTTAGAGTCGAGATTTATTGTGGTTGAGGGTCCTGTGGGCTCTGGGAAAACCAGCTTAGCAAAACGCATTTCTGAACATATTAATGGAAAATTAATTCTTGAAGAACCAGAGAAAAATCCGTTTTTGGAAAACTTTTATAAAGACCCAAGATCAAACGCTCTGCCCACAGAGTTGTCTTTTTTATTTCAAAGATCAAAATTATTAGAAAACATAAATCAGGAAGAACTTTTTTCGAATACAAATGTAACTGATTTCCTCTTTGATAAGGATCAAATTTTTAATGAAATGAATCTTACTAGAGAGGAGATTGAACTTTTTAATAAAGTTAAAGGTTCGCTTAGTGTTAAACCACCGGAACCTGACTTGGTGATATATTTGCAAGCACCAGTTAATGTTCTTATCTCTAGGATCCATATGAGGTCTCCATCCATAGATACTTTGATTGACAAAGTTTATCTTGAAAAATTAGCCGATGCTTATGCAAATTTCTTCTATTATTATGAAAAAGCACCTTTACTAGTAGTAAATGCAGAGAGCATCGATCCAATAAATAACGACGATCATTTTCAGATGCTTTTTTCTGAATTGATGTCAGTAAAATATGGAAAACATTTTTTTAATAACACTGCCAGTGTATTAACTTAAGGGCTGTTTTGTTCTTGTAATGCCCACCTGATATGTTCTTTGACCATTTCAGAAGTATTGTCTAATCTTGATGTAAGTGTTGTTTTCACCGACCTCTTTTTTGAGGTGTTGCCGAGTGCTATAGCTACATTCCTTAACCAACCGGAATAACCAGCTCTTCTTATGGGGCTACCTTGAGTTTTTGTATCCCATTCTTCTTCAGACCATTTAAATAAATTTTCTAAGGGTTGATTGAGGAGTTCTTTTCTTGGCAGAAAATCATTGGCGATTGATTTTTTAGCAAATTTATTCCATGGGCAGAAAACCTGACAGTCATCGCAACCGAAAATTCTATTGCCGATCAATTTCCTCATCTCGGTCGGTATAGCACCTTTATTTTCTATTGTTAGATAGGATATGCAACGCCTTGCATCTAGCTGATATGGGGCAACTATGGCATCGGTAGGACAAACGTTAATACAGTCATTGCATGTCCCGCAATGATTCTTTGCCGGATTATCAATTGGAATTTCTATGTCAGTGAAGATTTCAGCAAGAAAAAACCATGAGCCTTCTTTTTTATGAATGAGGTTTGTGTTTTTTCCAATCCATCCTAGACCACCGTCTCTTGCAAAAGCTCTTTCTAGGACTGGTGCAGAATCCACAAAAAAGTTTTGACCCTCTAATTTAGAATATTGTTTGATTCTCGATACGAGTTGCTTCAGTTTTCCCTTGATTGTTTTGTGATAATCTCTACCCAGTGCATAATTCGCTATGTAAGCTTTGCTCATCTCTTTTAAGTCATTTTCTGCATCTTTTATTGGTCTTGAAAAATAATGCATCTTTAGCGATATTACTCTCAGTGTCCCTGGAACTAAAAGATCTGGTCTAGATCGTTTGTTGCCATGTTTTTCCATGTATAGCATAGATCCGTGGAACTTTTTTTCTAACCATTGGTTTAGATATAGGCCATCTTTTTCTACATTGATGTTACTAACACCCATTCCATCAAAACCCAACTCCAGTGACCAAGTTTTTATTTGGTCTTTTAATTTTATTAAATCTTCCATTTATTCCATAAAGTCTTTTGGTTTCAAGATCAGTATAATATTTATTATGACTAATCCTGAACATTATATATTTTCCTCAAAAACAGTTTCTGACGTTGATCAAAGAGCAATTCATGACAAGAATATTCCAGGCTTCGAATTAATGAAAAGAGCTGCTGAATTTAGTTATCGGCAAGCAGAAAAATATTTTCCAAATATGAATTCGATAATTATTTTTTGTGGCAACGGAAACAATTCGGGAGATGCTTACTTATTGGGTTGTTTAGCCATTAGCAACAATATTAAATCTAAGATTGTTTCACTCTGTGATACTGAATCCCTTAAAGACGATGCATTACAAGCATTTAACAATTATAAATCTTTGGAAGGTGAAGTATTTGGTTGGGTAAATGATTTAGATATGGATTGTGATTTAATCATTGATGGCATTTTCGGAACCGGCATTAATCGAGATGTTGAGGGAAAATATCTAGAAGCAATTGAGAAGATTAACAGTTCTCAAGTGCCTGTTCTTTCTTTAGATATTCCTTCTGGGTTAAATGCTGATACAGGCGAAATAATGGGTATGTCAGTCAAAGCAGATTTGACCACCACTTTCGTGGGTAAAAAGAAAGGTCTTTATTTTAATCAAGGCCCAAGAAATTCAGGCTCTATAGAATATTCAAGTTTATCTATTCCAAATGAGTGTTTTAAAACTGCAAAAACAGAACTAGAAATAGTGAATCATTCTCTTATTGAAAAATGCTTAAAGCCTAGAGAGATATCTTCACATAAAGGAACCTTTGGTCACGTATTGGTGATAGCTGGTAATCATGGCATGGGAGGAGCAGCAAGAATTACCTCTGAGGCAGCACTTAGGACCGGTGCAGGGTTAGTGAGTGTGATTACTAGAGCTCAAAATATAGAGATTATCTCTAAAGCTACTCCAGAGATAATGGCCCACTCAATAACAAGTGACAGTAATGAAATTTTAGAGTTGATCGAAAAAGCAGATGTTATCGCCGTTGGTCCAGGGCTTGGCCAAGATCAGTGGGCTAAAGATTTATTTAAAGTAGCTCTGAACACTGATAATCAGTTAATTATAGACGCTGATGGATTGAACCTTTTAACCAATAATCCTTTAAAAAAAGACAATTGGATACTTACACCGCATCCTGGAGAAGCAGCAAGATTATTAGGTTCTACAAATACTAAGGTCCAACAAAATAGATTAAATAGTCTTGAGGAATTAAATCAAAAGTACGGAGGTGTCACCTTATTGAAAGGAAACAATACACTGATTGGTTGTTCAGGAGAGATTCCCCTTATGGTTACTGCAGGCAATCCTGGAATGTCAACCGCAGGAATGGGAGATTTACTAACTGGCATTATTGCAGGTTTATGTAGCCAGTTTAGAAAACAAGATCCACAGATAACTGCAGCGTTGGGAGCCTATATACATGCATTGGCTGGTGATCGAGCAGCAGAGTCTGGTGAGCGGGGAATCATAGCTACTGACCTATTTAAGGAATTGAAAGCCATTATCAATCCATGATTGTTTCTTCTGAAAAACACATGCTTCAAATAGCTAATAATTTAGGTTCTCGCTTAACTGAAAGTATTGATCAGGATATTGTTATTTATCTCAGAGGGGAACTAGGCTCTGGAAAAACAACATTTTCTAAAGGATTTATAAAAGGTCTGGGTTACCAAGATTTAATAACAAGCCCAACATTTAGCTTGGTAGAAAGAATTGCAACTGAAAAGTTTTATATTTTACACATCGACTTATACCGCATTGAGCGCCCTGAAGAAATTATTGAACTTGAGCTACATGAAGAACCCAATAACTTGAAGCCAACAGTGATGCTACTCGAATGGCCAGAAAAAGGTCACGAACTTATTCTACCTGCAGATATAGAAATCTTTTTTACAATGACAAAGGATATTGATCAACGCATTGTAGAACTGTTAAATCAAACTAATAAATTAGGCAATAAGATTGATTTTGGGTAGAGTAGACTCATCTAAGCTATTAGGATAAGCACTATCAATAAACATAGAACATTATTCTTAATTACCATTACCTTACTGATCTCAAATTCAGTAAATGCCAAAGCACTATTAAAAAATATTAGAATCAGTCATCAGTTACTAGAAACCAGATTAGTGATTGATGTTTCTGAAGCAATTAACTATAAGGTTTTTACTCTTAATAGACCAAATAGAGTAGTGATTGATTTATATGAGACAGAAATAAATTCTCAATTTAAGTCCGATAGAGAAAAGGGATTAATAAAAAAAGTACGCGTAGCTAAAAATAATAGAAACCGTTCCAGGTTAGTTATTGAAACAACCGACATAGTTTTTTATAAAGTCGAAAAAATAGGTATTGGCTCAAACCCGAATTTTAGAATCATAGTGGATTTAAAAAGAAGTTATGATGGAAGCAGAAGGCTGGCTGCAGCTTCAGTAAATAGAGATCCAATTGTTGTAGCAATTGACCCAGGACACGGTGGAAAGGACCCGGGGGCAAGAGGCAGCAAGGTTATTGAAAAGGATGTGGTATTAAAAATCGCTATCCGTTTAAAAAAACTCATAGATTCTGAAAAGAATATGACCGCGTTTTTAACAAGACGCGATGATACTTTTCCTTGTCCTGGTAAACAGAAAAACTGCTCTCAACTTGAATCCTTAAATGAAAGAATTAGTCGAGCTAAAAAGGGTAAAGCACATCTAATGATCTCTATTCATGCAGATGCTTTTAGTGATCCAAATGTTAGAGGTGCAACCCTATACGCGCTTCCAGATTCAAAAAAAATAGCGAAAGGTAGCAACTATAGAGTGATGTATCATCCAAAATCTAAGATAAAAGTTAAGTTAAATAAAGGAGTCTCTAGCCGGTCTTTAACAAGACTAAAACCCTCCCAAGTTGACGCTTATGATCAAAGCATTGATTTGGGGAATTTTATTCTACAAGAAATGAAACAGGATGTTCGATTGAGAAAGTTAACATCAAGAGAGGCTTCTTTCGCAGTTCTCAAATCAACAGAAGTTGCTTCAGTGTTAATAGAAACAAGTTATCTTTCCAATAAAAAAGATGAAGCGTTTCTTATTAAGCCAACTAATCAAGACAAGATTGCGAGGGCAATTCTAAGAGGAATTCAATCCTATTCATCAAACATAAAAAAAGAGTTATTAAAATAAATGGACATCGATATTATTCTCGAACCTGATTTAGATCCAAAACAAATTAAAGAGCTTGGGATTAAAGCTGAAGAGTATGGGCTTAATGCGATCTGGACCTCTAATTATTTTTCTCACTGGGACTCTTTTCTTAGTCTCATTCCTCTCGCTCAAGCAACTCAGAGAATTAAATTTGGACCATTAGCAGTTAGCCCTTTTGAGATGCATCCTCTAAAAATAGCAAATTCATTGATTACTCTTAATGAAATGAGTGATGGAAGGGCTCAAATAGCTGTAGGTGCAGGCGAAGGTAACATTACTGCTATGGGTCTCGATACGCCAAAAAAAATTGTTCTTGCTGTAAGAGAAGCTCTGGAAATCATCCTCTTAGCTTCTAAAAATAAACTGGCGAATCCATATAAAGGTGAAATCTTTTCTGTGAATTTACCGTGCGATTATTCATGGGCAAATTCTAAACGGCCAAAGATCTATGGAACAGCTTATAAACATATGATGATGCGAATGGAGGCAAGAATAGCAGATGGCGTTTATATTGGTGCCACACCACCTGAAATCATTTCGCCTGCAATTGAAAATATAAAAAAAGGAATCGATAGAAGAACGGACACTATAAAAGAAGTTGAGATTAATAGCTTTTGGGCTTGGCATATCAAGAAAAACAAAGAGGAAGCTTTTCGTGAATCAAGGCGTGAGTTAGCTTGGAGGGCAAGAAAACTTGAATTAGACCTTCTCAAGCATTATTTCAATGAGGACGATTGCCATTTAATTAGAGACAACTTTGACTCTTTTGTTGATGCTTATTTTGATCGTTCTGGTGAAATTCAAAATATACCCAAGGAATTGGCAAATGAATTATGCGTTGTTTTTACATCCACAGGCGGCTTAGACGATATTGATAGGGAAATTAGTCGATTTAAGTCATTTAAGGCAGCTGGACAAACACAATTGTCATTAAGACTTCATGACGATCCAATGGAGGGATTAATCTTGATTGGTGAAGAGGTGCTACCTCACTTTAAATAGATATAGGTTAAATGGTTCAGTCAATAATCACACTAAGGGGTCCAACTGCCTCAGGTAAAACTAATTTAGCAATTTCATTAACTGAACAATTGCCGCTTGAAATTATTAGTGTAGATTCAGTAATGGTATATCGTGGGCTTGATATTGGTTCGGCAAAACCAGATCAAAAAACTTTGAATCACTATCCTCATCACCTTGTGGATATATGTGACCCAAGAGTTAACTACTCATTGGGTACTTTTTATAGAGATGTTAATCAAGCAATTAAAGTTATTCTAAATAAAGGAAAGATTCCTCTGCTTGTTGGGGGGACGATGATGTATTTTAATGCACTGACTAGAGGATTAAATGATCTTCCTTCATCTAACGAGAATATAAGAAAGCAAATAGAGGACGACGCTAAAAAATTAGGTTGGCCTGAATTACATAAAAGACTTTCCTCAATTGATCCAGTTTCTGGTCAAAAAATTAAAACAAATGATAAACAAAGAATTCAAAGAGCTTTAGAGGTCTACGAGATAACTGGTAAACCTTTAAGTTCTTTTTTTAACCTTCAAGAAAGAACTTCAGAATATGAATTTTTAAATATAAGTCTATTTCCTGATTTACGACAAAGTTTGTACGGAAGAATAGAAGTTAGATTTGATCAAATGTTAGATCAGGGTTTAGTTGAAGAGGTTAAGGGGCTTTTAAAACAACCCAAGCTGAGTTCTTCGAATAATTCAATGAAATCGATAGGATATAAGGAAATGTGTGCTTTTGTAGAAAATAGATTAAGTTTTACAGAGGCTAAAGACAAATCAATATTGGCCACTAGAAGATTAGCAAAGAGACAATTAACTTGGTTGCGATCGTTAGACCAGGATTGCCAATATAATATTTTTGATAACGATCTGGAAAATAAATTATATAATCTTATTTCAAAAAAATTTAATTTTTAGGACATGGTTTGAAGCATTCTTTATCTAGAATTAAATCTTACTTAGTGATAGTCAACTCTCCAAGAGGCTCTATCCAAAACGATAATGAGGAATTGATTTCTTTGACTCTATCTACTGGAGCTTCAATCAGTGGTATTACTTATGTAAATTCAAAAGTTTTTAATCGAAACACATTAATTGGAAAAGGCAAGATAGAGTCAATAAAGAATGAAATAATAAATAGTGATCTTGTGGTATTCAACAGAAGTTTAACTGCCTCCCAAGAAAGAAATTTAGAAAAAATCCTACAAAAACCAGTCATAGATCGTACAAGATTGATACTTGATATTTTCGCAAAAAGGGCGAAAACAAACAGCGGTAAGTTACAGGTGGAACTTGCTCAGCTTAAACATTTGTCTACTAGACTTGTACGAGGTTGGACACATTTGGAAAGACAAAAAGGAGGCATAGGTCTTAGAGGACCTGGGGAAAAACAATTAGAAACGGACAGACGTCTACTAAACAAACGGATAAAGTCAATTGAGGTGAGGTTAGAAAAATTTAGAACTCAACGACTTACAAATAGAAAATCAAGAAATAAGGTTATGAAAAATGTGGCCTTGGTTGGTTATACGAATGCCGGAAAATCTACGTTGTTCAATACTCTAAGTAATTCAAATACTCTAGTGGCAGATAAAATGTTTGCAACTCTAGATCCTGTGTTTAGACCAATTAACATCTCAAAGAAAAGAAAAGTTGTGATCAGCGATACCGTTGGATTTATAAGAGAGTTACCAAATGAACTGATAGAAGCATTTCTTTCAACTCTAGAAGAGGTCAGTAGTGCTGATCTTATATTGCACGTTCTAGATTTAAGTGATCGCTCAATGCATCAACAGAAGCAATCTGTTGAAAAAATATTAAAACAAATAGGTGCTAATAAAATACCAATAATTTACGTTTATAATAAAATCGACGCAGTTGAAAACAATATAGATTTAATTAACACATACGATCATATTCAGGTATCAGCCAAAGTAGGTACAGGTATCGACTTGTTGATTGATTCAATCTCGAATAAAATCAACCCTCAGCCAATAAAGGTTGTTTTAAGGGTTGGTGTTAACGAGTCGAAAATAAGATCTGAAATTTATAATTTATCGAACGTACAAGGAGAGTCTCTTATCGATAATGATACACTGGAATTAAAGATTCAAATTGATGAAAGAAATTTATCAAGATTGAAAAAAAATAAAAAAATTAAAGTTTTTGAGAGTAAACTAACGCAACCTTTAAGTGAATATAATATAAGTTAGGAGTTATAGAAACGATGGCATTTAATGATCAAGGAAATGGTAAATCTCCATGGGATCCCAATAAGAACCAACCACCTGATTTGGATCAAATAGTTGACGAGTGGCAGAAACGCTTCAATCAACTTTTTGGAGGTAAAGCCAGCAGTGGAAAAACACGAAAAGGACCGCCTTCCTCTTTGTTGATTTTAATGGGCTTATTTTTATGGATACTCACAGGATTATACCAAGTAGACGATTCAGAAAGAGGAGTTGTTCTTAGATTTGGAGAATACACTAAAACGACCCCACCTGGCTTGAAATGGCATATACCATGGCCTATTGAGTCTGTTGAAATTGTCAATGTAAATGTGGTTAATCGATTTAAGCAGCAGACAACAATGCTGACATCTGACGAGAATATAATTGTAGTCGATCTAGTGGTTCAATACAGGCTGACCAACCCCACAGACTACTTATTTAATGTGAGAGATGCAGAAGAAACTTTGAGCGAAGTCAGCGAAAGTGCTATTAGGGAAGTTGCCGGTAAAACCAAGTTAGATTTCATTTTAACCGAAGGTAGAAGCGAAATCGCAGTCCGAACTCAAGATTTAATTCAGAGAACCTTGGATGAATATGGAACTGGAATTTCAATAAACAAAGTTAATCTTCAAGATGCGAATTTTCCTCTTCAAGTTGAGGACGCTGTCCAAGATGCAATTAAAGCAAGAGAAGATAAAGAGAGATACTCGTTTGAAGCTGATGCTTATGCGAACGATATAGTTCCTAAAGCCAGAGGTGAGGCAGCAAGAATGCTCCAAGAAGCAGAAGCCTATAAAGATAAAGTAATTGCTGACTCAGAGGGTGATGCTGATCGCTTTAACAAGCTATTAGTTGAATACCAGCTAGCGCCACAAGTTACACGTGATCGACTCTATATAGAAGCTATAGAGAGTGTTTACTCTAATTCAAACAAGGTTTTGATGGATTCAGAAGGAAGTGGCAATTTAATATATTTGCCTATTGATAAGTTACTTGAGCAAAACAAGAAAGATCAGACACTCACTAATCCTCCTTCAAATTCTTCAAATAATAATTTACCACCACAGAATCAAAATCAAGATTCTAGGATGAGGAGGGTCAGATAATGAGAAATATATTTTTATTTATACTTATTTTTATTTTTGTGGTTATTGCTAACACTTTGTTTACTGTTGATGAACGAGAACATGCTCTTAAATTTAGATTTGGTGAGATTATAAAGAGTGATTACGAACCTGGACTGCATTTTAAAACACCATTTGTTAATAATGTTCAAAAATACTCAAAACAAATATTAACCATTAATAATCCTCAGGAATTATTTTTAACAGCTGAAAAGAAAAATCTTTATGTTGATTTTTTTATAAAATGGAAAATAGCTAACCCTCAAGACTATTATCGTGCAACTGGAGGAGACGAACTTGTCGCATCTCAACGACTCCTTGAAACTGTAAAAGATGGAATCAGATCAGAATTTGCTAAAAGAACTGTTATAGAGGTAGTCTCTAAAGAACGAAGAGAGATTATGTCAGAAATGCTCAGTGATGCAGCAATGAACGCACAAGCCTTGGGCATTAATCTCATTGATGTTCGTGTCAAAAAAATCGAGCTCTCTGATGAAGTAAGTGAGTCTGTTTACAATAGAATGAGGCAGGAACGGGCAAGAATTGCTTCTGAACTTAGAGCAGAGGGAAGTGAATCTGCGACAAAAATAAGAGCAGGAGCAGATCGAGAAAGAACAGTAATTCTTGCCAATGCTTATAGAGATTCACAGAAAATAAGAGGTGAAGGTGATGCTACTTCAGCTAATATCTATGCCTCAGCTTATAATCAGGACAAAGAGTTTTACTCGTTTTATCGCAGCATCCAGGCGTATAAGAATTCCATTGGCACTTCCAATGATATTTTGGTTTTGGATGGAGAGGGTGATTTCTTTAAGTATTTAAAAAACCAGTCACCGGAAGAGTAGGTAATACCAACAGGATGGGTTACGAGGTATTATTTATTGCCATTGCTTGTTTTCTAATACTTGAAGGCTTACTCCCTTTTATTTCACCAAAGTTTTATAAAAGTCTATTACTTCAAATGCTTGAGGTTGATGATAATGTGGTTAGATTAATAGGATTCACATTGATCATTCTTGGGGTAATTATTCTTAATTTTATATAAGAGATATGTAAATTGAGTAATTCATTAGTTGTTATCGGTGCTCAATGGGGAGATGAAGGTAAAGGCAAAGTAATTGATTATCTCACCAAACAAGCAGAGGCAGTTGTTCGTTTTCAAGGTGGACATAATGCCGGACATACTCTAGTTATTAATGGTGAAAAAACCGTTCTACATCTAATACCTTCTGGAATATTTAATAATGTCAGCTGTATTATAGGCAATGGCGTTGTTTTGCATATCCCGACACTACTCCAAGAAATAGAGTCACTCAGCAACAAAGGAGTTAATTTAAACGATAGTCTTCTTATTAGTGCTCGTTGTCCGTTAATACTTCCTACTCACATACGATTAGATGAGGCTAGAGAAAAATCACTGGGTAATAAAGCCATAGGAACGACCGGGAGGGGTATTGGTCCAGCATATGAGGACAAAGTTGGTAGGCGATCAATTCACATTATTGATCTTCTAGATCCAAATAAATTCAGTGAAAAGCTTCACGGCTTAATGGAATATCATAATTTCTTACTTGATAAACTCTTCCATAGTCAAACTGAGGATGTTGGAGAGGTAGAGAATTTATGGCTATCATATGCTTCAAAAGTTGAACCTTTTATTAATGACACTTCTCTCGAGATAAACAATCTCTTAGATAAAAATGCGAAAGTGCTTTTTGAAGGTGCTCAAGGAAGTATGCTGGATATTGATCATGGTACCTATCCTTTTGTTACATCTTCAAACACTGTTGCAGGTGCAGCATCTATCGGATCTGGTGTCGGACCTGGAGTATTGAACAATATTCTTGGGATAACCAAAGCTTATACTACTCGAGTTGGTTCAGGTCCTTTTCCTACTGAACTAAATGATAATGACGGAAAACATTTGGCTGACGTAGGTGTAGAGTTTGGGGCAACCACAGGGCGACCTAGGAGATGCGGATGGCTTGATTTAGTGGCCTTAAGAAAAGCGATAGTGAATAACTCAATTTCACACTTATGTTTGACAAAACTAGATGTTTTAGATGGGTTAAAAGAAATTAGAGTGGCAACAGAGTACGACCTATCGGGAAATATCTATTCAATAATGCCTAATGATAGTGAGGAAAATTTAGAACAATGCAGACCAATTTATAAAACCTTTGATGGTTGGAAAGAAAAGACATCAGGTATAACAAGTTACGAAGATTTACCTGATCAAGCTAAAATTTTTATTTCTTCTATAGAGGAATATCTTTCAATTAAAGTTTCTTTAATATCAACAGGTCCTGATAGGAAAGATATTATAATACTAGATGACGTATTCGATGCTTAGAAAGGCTTTTATCTACGGAATTAATACTGTTGCAGAAACCCTTGAACACCATCCGGCTAGGATTTCTCAAATATATTACTTAGAAGAGAGTAAGAACCCTAGAATCAAAAATATAATCAATGAGGCCAGACACAAAGAGTTGTCAATATCGAGTGCTTCGAAAGATTATCTTCAGAAAATCAGCACAACAGAAAAAAACCAGGGTATTGTTGCTGAAATAATTCAAAGAAATTACTTTAATTCAAAAACAGCAATCGATTATTTACAAGCAGCTGAAAAACCACTAGTTCTTGTCTTGGATGATCTTGATGATCCTCGGAATATAGGAGCTTGCATGAGAACAGCAAATGCAGCAGGTGTAGATATGGTGGTAGTTTCTAAAAATAGAATTAACATAGATAACCCGGTAATTAGCAAAATTTCATCAGGAGCATCTGAATTAACAAACATAGCTGTTATCTCTAATTTGTCTCAGTTTATAGATAAGTTAAAAAATATAGGTTTTTGGATATGCGGAACTTCGGGAACGAGTAAGGTTGACTATAAAACCATTAATTATAGAGACAGTATTGCAATGATAATGGGTTCTGAGGCTAAAGGAATGAGACAGCTAACCACAAAGAAATGCGATTATATTGTCTCTATCCCTATCAATGGAGAGGTTGATAGTTTAAATGTTTCTGTTTCTTGTGGTGTGCTTCTTTATGAGGCAATCAGACAGAGAGAAAGTATTTAGTTTGAATATTTTTAATAATTTTAGTAGGATCGCGATCTATATTTATTAACCTTGCTGCACTTATAGTATCTATGAGGTGGCTTTAACCAAAAGGTAAGAGAATGAGACATTACGAATTAGTACTTCTGGTTCATCCAGATCAAAGTGACCAAGTTCCTGAGATGTTAACTCGCTATCAGGAAACCGTTAAGAAATCGAACGGAAATGTACACCGTGTTGAGAATATCGGTAGACTACAACTGGCTTATACTATCCAGAATATGCACAAAGCGCATTATGTTATAATGAACATAGAATGTGATGATCAGGTCATAAAAGAGCTAGAAGCTTCGTTTAAATTTAATGACTCTATATTGAGACATCTTTTAGTTAAAACTACCAAAGCTGAAATAGAACCGTCCAAATTGTTTCTTGCAAATAACAAAGACAGTGAAGTTAAAAAAAGAGACGCTGTAAAAGTTAACAAGGAAAAGAGAGAGAAATCAGAAAAACCAGAAAAACAAGTTACTAATGATCAAGCTGAAACAGTATCTGAAGACGAAAAACCAGAATCTGATACTGAGGAAAATTCAGAACAACCTAATGAGATAACGGAAAAAGAAGATGAAAAGAGCAAAGAGTAAGAAAGGCTTTAAACGTAGAAAGAATATAAATCGAAATAAAAATAGATATTGTCTATTTACAGCTCAAGGAATTGAGCAAATTGACTACAAAGACCTTGATATTTTAAAAAAATACATTACTGAAACTGGGAAAATTATTCCGAGCAGAATTACGGGCACGAAGAGTCATTATCAGAAACAATTAGCTGTCGCTATTAAGAGAGCAAGATTCTTAGCTTTATTGCCCTACACAGATCAACATTCTTAATCTAGGTTTTAAAAATGGAAGTTATATTAAAAGAAGATATACAAAATCTCGGAAAAATAGGAGATGTAGTAAAAGTCAAACCTGGTTATGGGAGAAATTTTCTGGTTCCTAAGGGTAAAGCAGCATTTGCAACTAAAGAAAATCTTGAAATTCTTGAGGCACAAAAAGAACAACTAAAGCGCAAGCAAGAAGAAGAACTAACCCTTTTGAAGCAGCAGTCTTCTAAATTTGAAAATTTATCATTAACCATAAAAGCTAATGTCACTGAGGAAGGTACCTTATATGGATCTATCGGTACTGTAGATATAGCTAACGCTGCTAAAGATAAGGGCTTAGAGCTAGAGAGAAGTTTAATTAATTTACCTGATGGAACAATTAAAACGATAGGTCAGCATGAGGTCAATCTTCTATTTCATCCTGAAATACAGGTAAAAATTAATGTTGAAATTGTTGGTGGAGAGGTAGCTATAAAAAATACTTTGGATTCTGAAGAGGAAGACGATAATATCGATAGTCCTATTAATGAAAATGAAATCGTCGAAGAATCAGAATAAATGGCAAAGGCAGCTGAATCCAAACAAAATATACAATCCTTAGGTAAATTAGAAGAACCCTATTCCATTCATGCAGAGGCTGCACTTATTGGTGGTTTACTTCGTGATTATGACAATCAAGCCTATGACAAAATTGCCGACATAGTTTCAGAAAGAGATTTTTACCAACCTGAAAATAAGCAGGTTTTTAAAGTGATACAAACTTTATCAGAGGACTCAAAAGTTTCTGATATCGTTACAGTTTCAGATTACTTGGATTCATCAACTGATTTTGAACCTAAACCTTCTTTAGAGTATTTAGGCGAAATCCTTGACAGTACCGCAGGTAACTCAAATATCACCGAATATGCAAAAATTATAAGAGAGAAAGCGCTTTTAAGAGAACTTATACAGGTTAGCTCTGAAATAGCACAAAGCGCCTGTAATCCTGATGGAAAGACACCCTCTGAGTTAGTCGATATAGCAGAGTCCCATATTTTTGAAATTGCTGAAAGAGGCAATCGTAATATGGTGTTCGCAGAGATGACTGATCTTGTTAAACAAACTTATCAAGAATTAGATAAGAGATCCCAAGGCAAAGGAAACCTCACCGGCGTGTCAACAGGGTTTAAAAAATTAGATGAATTAACAGCTGGACTCCAAAAAGGGGAATTAATTATTATTGCCGGCAGACCCTCGATGGGTAAGACAGCATTTGCACTGAATATCGCAGAGCATGCTGCACTATCTGAAGAAAAGAATCCAGTGGCTATATTTAGCATGGAAATGTCAGCGAGTGCTTTAGCCCAAAGAATGATCTCTTCATTAGGTAGTGTTAACTCATACTCCATAAAGACTGGACAACTAGAAGAAAGAGACTGGAATAGGGTAGATAGTGCAATTCAACTAATGAAAAATGCTCCCATATATATTGATGATACCCCTTCATTGACACCAATAGAGCTTAGAGCAAGAGCAAGAAGGCTTCAAAGAGAGAAGGGATTATCTCTGATTGTTATTGATTACCTTCAACTTATGTCAGTTCATGGAAATAAGGAAAATAGGGCAACTGAAATATCAGAGATTTCTAGAAACCTAAAAGCTCTAGCTAGAGAATTGGATATACCTATTATAGCCTTATCACAATTGAATAGAAGTGTTGAACAGCGAACTGATAAGCAACCACAAATGTCAGATCTAAGAGAGTCAGGAGCAATTGAGCAGGATGCAGACCTTATTGCATTTATATACAGGGAAGAGGTTTACGATCCAGATACAGACAAAAAAGGCATTGCATTAATAAATGTTGCAAAACAAAGGAATGGGAAGACCGATCAATTTCTTCTCACATTTGTGGGCAAGCATACTAGGTTTGACAACTATGTGCCTCAGGTAGATCAAATCTAGGATACAACCTTTAATTTATAATCTTCCTTTATATTCTTAACTTTAACAGATTCAACAGCATTTCCTTTGGTGCTGATAATAGTAAATAAGTAGTCGCCGAGCTTAAATTCAAAGTCTACTTCTGGTATATAACCAAGTTTTTCTAGAATTGCCCCATTTATAGTTTTAGCCTCATCTACTGGTATATCCCAGTCCATCATTTTATTGAGCACTCTTATATTTGATGAAGCATTAACTAAAAAGTAATCATTAACTTTTTTAGGCCTCATCTCTTTGTTTAATTTTTTTGTTTCTTCTAGGTAATCACCAACAATTTCTTCAAAGATATCTTCAATAGTAATTAAGCCCTGAATATTTCCGTATTCGTCAACAGCAAACCCTGTTTTTTGATTGTTATTTCTAAATTCAACTAGCTGTTGACTAAGTGAAGTTTTTTCAGGGATGAAATATGCTTTTTGTATATAACTTCTTATTAAATCATTGTTATATAAAGCAAGGTCGATATCTTTCAAGAACTCATTAAGATTTAATACACCTTTTATATTATCAAGAACATCTTTGTAAACAGGTAGAGATGAATGGACATTAGCTTCAATAATTCTGCGGTTAGATTGATTTGACGCATTTAAATCTATACCTATTATTTCATTATGTGGAAGCATAATGTCTTCGACAGTAACATTCCCAAGATCCAAAACACCCATCATTATTTTTTGCCTATCAATGGAAGTTTTGGTCATTCCATCGCTGATCAGTGTTTTTAGTTGGTCAATCGACAATCTTTCATCGGTTTTATCCGGTTGAGTTCCTAGTAACTTTAGGATGATATTGGTAAAGAAATTTATGAAAAAATATAATGGCTTAAATATTCTTACCATTGGATAATAAAATCGAGTAGCAGGAAGTGCGATTTTCTCAGGAAACAAAGCAGCTAGTGTTTTGGGGGGGGATTCTGCAATCAGTAATACCACAATAGTTAAAAGGATAGTTCCTATGGCAACTCCTGTGGGACCTCCAATTTCCATTGAAATTACTCCAACAATGGATGCAGCAACAAAATTAACCAAGTTATTCCCAAAGAGAATAAATGCAATCAATTTTTCTGGTTGCTTAAGAAGTTTTTCAGCTAAAACAGCGTTTTTGTTACCTTTTCTTGCTAAGTGTCTGATGCGGTATTTATTGACACGCATTAGAGCAGTTTCTGTACCAGAAAAGAATGCTGATAATATTAAAAGTATGGCTAGAACGAAAAATAATAGTTCTAGCGGAATGTCATCGCTCAATTACAGCGACTCCTTTATTGTTTAATTACTTATATTTTGATTAGACAAATAAACTCTGTCAAGAAAACATTGTGGAACAATCATAAAAATTACCGTACAATTCCGCGCCATACTTAACATTATTAAGATTTTATTGTGAGAGAAGAAAATGGTTAAAGTTAGATTATCCAGAGGAGGGTCAAAGAAAAGACCTTTCTATCATATTGTAGCAACCAACAGCAAAAGTGCTAGAGATGGAAAATACATTGAAAGACTAGGATTTTATAATCCAAGTGCAAGTGATAATGAGGAAGATATAAAGATAGACCAAGAACGATTGGACTATTGGGAATCAGTTGGTGCTCAACTGAGTAACAGAGTTAAGAATTTAATTCAGTTAAATAAGCTTTCTAGAGAAGAGAGAGATTCACAAAAAAAAGCAAAGCTGGATAAGAAAAAATCTAAAAGAGAAGAAATTAAATTAAGTCAAAGAGAAGCAGCTGAAGAGCCTGAAGCTGAAACCGAAGCTGAACCAGCAGCTGAAGAGGAAAC
>CAZVRH010000009.1:0-23203 GCA_964629335.1 uncultured Woeseia sp. | reverse complement strand
GCCTGAAGCTGAAACCGAAGCTGAACCAGCAGCTGAAGAGGAAACTCCAGCTGAAAAGGAAGAAAAAAAAGAAAAGGATGATTCAGTCTGAAAAACTTTTCAGTAGTTTTTTTTCAGAATTCTCTAACAAAATTTTGTCATGAATAATGATAAAGATATCCTAATAGGAAAAATATCAAGTCCTCATGGAATAAAAGGTTGGGTAAAAGTAATCTCTTATACGGATCCCATAGAAAATATTCTTTCTTACAAAAAATGGATGATTGATTATGAGGAGCGACAAACAACATTTTCTCTAGAAGAAACCAGGATTCAAGGTAAAAAGGTTATTGTAAAGTTAAAAGGTATTGACGATAGAAACAGTGCTGAAACTCTAAACAATAAAGAAATAGCTGTTTCACGATCTTATCTACCTGTACTTGAGAAAAACACTTTCTATTGGGATGATTTATTAGATCTAACGGTAATGGATGAAAAAGGCAAGGAATTAGGAAAGGTAGACTCTTTGTTTGAAACCGGTTCAAATGATGTATTGGTTATTTTGGACGAGAATAATGAAAGGTTCTTGGTGCCGTTTATTATGGAAGAGGTAGTAAAGAAAGTAGATTTAGTTAAGAGGCTTATATCCATTGATTGGCCAGAAATAGAATAATTTTATGAAATTCCATATTGTTACAATTTTTCCAGATCAATTAGAGAATTCTCTGAAATTCGGAGTTATTGGGAAGGCTATAGAGGAAAGTATTATTGAATTAAATCTAATTAATCCTAGACAGTTTTCAGATAATGATTATGGCTCAATAGATGATAAACCATATGGTGGCGGACCTGGTATGGTTATGAAAGCTGAACCAATACTTTATTCAATTGAAAAAGCAAAAGAAGAAATAAAAGAAAACCCTCTCACAGTTTTTCTTACACCTCAAGGTGAACAGTTTTCACAAAGCCATGCTCAGAGTTTCGCTAAATACAAGGACATTATAATTGTTTCTACTCGTTATGAAGGCTTTGATGAAAGAAGTATTGAATTAACTGAAAATGCAATTGAAATCTCAATTGGGGATTATGTTTTGAGTGGAGGAGAAATTCCTACAGCTGCGATTATAGATTCAGTTTCTAGATTAATACCAGGTGTATTAGGAGATGCTGAATCAGCTGAAAATGATTCATTTTCAGCAAGTCTTCTGGATCACCCTCATTATACTCGGCCAGAAAATGTCAGAGGTAGGACGGTACCAGAAGTTTTAATGAGCGGTGACCATCAGGCCATAGATCAATGGAGAATGAAAAGATCTTTGATGAAAACGCTTAAGAAGAGACCAGATCTTTTGGATGATAAAAAACTGACAAAAGAGGACTTGGAGATACTCAAAACATTAAAAGAAGAATTAGAACAATAAAAATTAACATCTAGAGATTATTAATATACAATTCACCCTTCATTTTAAGGTATGAACGATTCTATGAATATAATTGAGGAAATTGAAAAAGAGCAACTTAGAGACGACATCCCAAACTTTAGTCCAGGGGATACTGTTGCTGTTCAAGTTCGAATTAAGGAAGGCTCACGAGAGCGTCTACAAATATTCGAAGGAATTGTTATAGCTAAAAAAAATAGGGGACTTAATTCTTCATTTACAGTCAGAAAGATATCTAATGGTGAAGGTGTTGAACGGGTTTTTCAAACTCACAGTAAACTCATAACAGAAATCAAGGTAAAGAGAAAAGGAGATGTAAGGCGAGCAAAGCTTTACTATCTAAGAGAACGAAGCGGTAAATCCGCAAGAATTAAGGAAAAAGTTTAAACCTCCTGACGTGAAGAGTCTTTCAATAAATAAACTTTTTACAGTTTTACTCATTTTGTCTTCTGTGAATCTACAGGCATTTGAAATGCCTGAAATTACTCTACCAAATGGCTTTCGGATTGATGTTTTTACCGATGATGTTCCTAACGCAAGGTCTTTAGCCGTGGGTGAAGAGATGATTTTTGTTTCAACCAGACAGGAAGGGAAAATTTATGCCATCACTAACTATCAAAAGAATCCTAAAGTAGTTGTTGTTGCTGAAGACTTGTATATGCCTAATGGAATTGCTTTTCATAAAGGTAACCTTTATGTGGCTGAAATACATCGAGTTCTAAAATTCATGAATATTGAACAGATAATCAACGAAGTAGCTAGCAATAGTTCTTCAGATAGTCCGATAGGATATTCTGTAATTAGTAATTATCCGAAAGATCGACATCATGGTTGGAGATATATTGTTGTTGGACCAGATGAAAAACTTTACGTTCCTATTGGAGCACCATGTAATGTGTGTGAAGAACCCGGTTATGCAGTTATTACAAGAATGAACCTGGATGGATCGGATAAAGAAACCATTGCTTACGGTATTAGAAATACAGTTGGTATGACCTTTCACCCTGAGACAAATGAACTTTGGTTTACAGACAATGGAAGAGATATGTTAGGCGATAATATACCGCCAGGTGAGCTCAATAAATTATCTAGAGTAGGGGAACATTTTGGTTTCCCCTTCTGTCATGCGACATCGATAAAGGACCCTCAATTTGGATCCCAAGGGGACTGCAATGATATAACAACTCCAGCTCAGGAACTTGGACCTCATGTAGCACCATTAGGTTTGAAATTCTATAGTGGTGATATGTTTCCAGAAATATATAAGGGTCAAATATTTATTGCAGAACATGGTTCATGGAATCGTTCAGAGAAAATAGGTTATCGAATAACAAATGTGAGAATCGACGGTGACAAAGGAGTTACTTACGAAACCTTTGCAGACGGTTGGCTGAAAGATGAGGAAACATTAGGAAGACCTACGGACATTATCGTTTTAGAGGACGGTTCAATGTTAGTTAGTGATGATAAAAACGGAGTAATTTATAGAATTACTTATCAGAAACAATAATAAGGAGTAGAAATGAAATCTTTTATGAAGAAATTGGGAGTATTTTTAGATGCGACAGGTGTTTTTGCAAGACGATTAGTCGTTTTTATTATTCTTCTGTTTATAGTTGTTACTGTATTATCATCCTTTGGCTCATCAGATCGACAAACTGAAATATCTGATGGTGCAATTTTAAATCTAAATATTAATGGTGTTCTCGTAGAAGAGTTATCTTCATCTGAATTTGAGAGAGCTTTTGCAGAATTTTCTGGAGAATCATCGACTGAAACTTTAGTCTCTGATGTGATAAAAGCTATTAAAACTGCAAAAGATGATGAATGGGTTGATTATCTTCTTTTAGATCTTGATAATTTTCTTGGAGGCAGTCCAGCCAAGCTTCAGATAGTTGCTGAATCTATAAAAGATTTTAAAGAATCAGGAAAGAAAGTTATTGCCTATAACAGTTACAGTTATTCAACATCACAGTACTTTTTAGCAGCGCATGCCGATGAAGTGCATATGCATGATTATGCAGCCATTTTTATCGATGGATATCGATCTTATAGGACTTACTATAAATCCTTCTTTGATAAATTTTATATTGACTCCAACGTCTTTAAAGTTGGAACTTTTAAAGCATTTGTTGAACCCTATTTTAGGGATAGTATGTCTGACGAAGCGAAGAATAATATTATCGAATGGATCACAGTTTTATGGTCATCATATGTTGATGAAGTCGCCTCTGCTAGAGGCATCGATGTTAATACTTTAAACAGATACATCCAGGCTCTCGACGAAGTGGCTGAGGAATCCAATGGAGATTTAGCAGCTGCAGCTTTAGAAATGGGATTACTTGATAAGCTAAGTAATCAAAGAGAATTTAGAGATTATCTCTATGAATTAGCTCCTGGAGAAGAAGACAATGAAATAAACATAATCAACATGACCGCTTATCTCAATACATCAGATGTTGAGTCAACCTATACTGCCGATGAGGAAAATGTTGCTCTTATTATCGCCAGTGGAGGAATTGTTGATGGGTCTGCTGGTCCTGGGACTATTGCCGGTGATGATTTTATAAAGTTGATAAGAGATGCTTATGAAGATGAAACCGTTAAATCCCTTGTGCTTCGAGTCGATAGTGGAGGAGGGAGTGCTTATGCTTCAGAAGTAATCGCAGATGAATTGGAAAAGTTTAAAGAATCAGGAAGACCTGTAGTGGCTTCTATGGGAGGTGTTGCAGCTTCTGGTGGTTATTATATTTCAGCCCCAGCAGATCAAATATATGCAGAAGAGTTTACAATCACAGGATCAATAGGTGTTGGCGGATTTATACCTACTTTTGAAAGAGCATTAGACCAGATTGGCATTCATGAAGATGGTTATTCAACCGTTGATGTAACAACATCTGTTGCTCAGACACTTACAGAAAAAGATAAAAAGATAATGCAGTCAGGAACTGAGAATGTTTACGAAAAATTTATCACTAAAGTTGCAGAAAATAGGGATATGACCCTGCAGGCAGTTGACAACGTAGCTCAAGGCAAGGTTTGGATTGGCCAAAAAGCCTCTGAAATAGGTCTTATCGATCAAATCGGAACTCTAGATGATGCCATTAATAAAGCTGCTGAATTAGCAGAACTAGATGAGGGCTATGGGGTAAAACGAATTTATAGAGAAAGTACTTTCGAGTCATTTATTGGTTTAAGTATGACTAAATCTTTCCTTAATGTTATTAGTTTTTTAGGTATCGAAATATCCAATAGTAATTTGAAGTTATTCAATATATTTAAAGATACTGCAGATGAGCTGAATGCATATAATGATCCAAGAGGAATTTATATGCAGTGTTTTTGTGAATTAAAATAGGGGTTAAATTAGACCCGCTTCTAATCTCGCAGCCTCGGACATCATTTCCATACTCCAAGGCGGGTCTAGCACTAATTCCACATTAACAGTATGTATTCTTGGTAGAAGAGAGATTCTTTCTTTTATATCTTCAACTAAAACATCAGCCATTCCACAGCCAGGTGCAGTTAAGGTCATATCGACTTTAATATTAAAATTATCTTTCTCAACTTTCTGGATTTCGCAACTATAAATTAAACCTAGGTCAACAATGTTGATAGGAATTTCAGGATCATAAACAGTTCGCATTTGTTCCCAAACTTTTTCTTCAAAGTCATGGTCAGTGATATCTTCATCTATCACTGGTGCTGGTTCTACTTCTTTACCAATGGCATCACCATTGCTCCCACTAATTCTAAACATACCATGCGAGGTGTAGACTGTATAAGAACCTCCCATAGCTTGCATTAATTGAACTTCTGTTCCTTTTTTAAGGATTTCTTTTTCACCATAAGGAACAGAGATAACTTCACAATCTCGAGAAAGTATAATTAATTCATTATTGTCCAGATAATTAGTCATGTCAGATTGTTGTCATTAGTTCTTGTGCAGATTCCCAGGGTAGAAGAGCACAATTAATTCTTGAGGGATAATTTGTAATTTGGTTAAGACATAATAGGTCATCAGGTAAATTATTTTTTTTAATATTGCCTGATTTAATGCCCACCATGATTTCTTGGATTAAATTTTGTCTTTCTTCAAAATTAGTTTCATTTATTACCATCGTCATAATTGATGCTGAAGCTTTACATATGACGCAACTGACACTTTCAAACATAAAGGTCGCTGATTCATCATCTGATAAATAAAGAATAATTTTATCACCACATAAGGGGTTAAACTTTTCAACTGAACAACTCATATTATTTGGTTTACCAAAATTCAAAGGATTATGACCATGGTCCATTATTGTGCTTTGATATAAATTGTCCATAGTTAACCGAGCATTTCACACGCAAGTTCTATTGCCGAAATCATCATATCCACTTCTTTTTTTTGGTTGTAAAAACTAAAAGAACATCTAATTGTTCCAGGAATTTGATAAAAATCCATTAACGGCATAGTGCAATGATGTCCCGTTCTTACAGCCACAGCTTTTTGATTAAGGATTGTCCCGACATCATGAGGATGAAGATCACCTATTGTAAAAGAGATTATTGAAGATCTTTCTTTAGCTGTGCCTATAAATTTAATATTAGGCATAAGCTTTAATTGATTCATGGCGTAATCATGGATAACCATTTCATGGTGAATAGCTTCTTCAAAGTCTATGTTATTGAGATATTTAACAGCATTCATAAGTCCTATAACGCCTGCTATATTTGGTGTTCCCGCTTCGAATTTATGCGGCAATGAATTATAAGTTGTTTCATTGAAAGTGACTTTTAGGATCATTTCACCGCCATATTGATAAGGAGAAAGACGATTTAGTATTTCTTCTTTTCCATATAAAACTCCAACTCCAGTTGGCCCATAAATTTTATGTCCAGAAAAGACGTAGAAGTCGCAGTCAAGTTCCTGAACGTTAATTTTCATGTGACCTGCTGCTTGAGCGCCATCGATTAATGTTAATGCTCCAACCGATTTAGCTAAATCAATGATCTTTTTGATAGGGTTAATGGTTCCTAAGGTATTTGAAACATGCACCATCGATATCATTCGTGTTTTTGGTGTGATTAATTTATCCAATTCATCGATCTTAATTTCTCCAGATTCACTAATTGGAATGATTTTAAGATTTGCTCTGGATCTTCTGCAGAGCTCCTGCCAGGGAACAATATTTGAATGATGTTCCATAGCTGATATTAGAATTTCATCGTTTTCATTGATTTGATCTGTTATAGCGTTTGCGACTAGGTTTATTGATTCAGTGGAGCCTTTAGTGAAAATAATTTCATGATCGTGTTTGGCATTAACAAACTGCGAGACAGTTTCTCTTGATTTTTCATATCCTTCTGTAGCTCTGATGCTTAAGGCATGAACACCTCGATGAACATTAGAATGATCAGATTCATAATATTGTTTGATAGATTTGATTACACTTTTAGGTTTCTGGGTTGATGCGGCATTATCAAAGTAAATTAATTTTGAGCCGTTGATTTCCTGATCCAGGATAGGGAAGTCCTTTCTAATTTTGTTAGAATCAAAAGTGTTTTTTTTAATTTTATTCATGGTCGTTCAACTCTTCGTCGTGAAATAATTTTTGAAGGCCTCATTTATTTTCTTGTTTTTTACCCCGCCAGAGATTTCCTCAATAAATGATTTTATTAAAAAACTTTTTGCCTGTATTTCATCGATCCCACGGGATTTAAGATAGAAGAGTTTTTCTTCATCAATAGACCCTGAGGTCGCACTATGAGAACACTCGGTATCATCGTTATATATTTCTAGGATTGGTTTTGTTGAGATATTTGCCTCATCTGACAGTAATAGGTTTTTATTCTCCATTAATGCTGAGGTTTTAATAACATCCGGGTTAACTTTTACCTTTCCATAAAAAGCTCCTGAAGATTGATCTTTTAAAACCCCCCTAACTTTTACTCTGCTTTTCGTTCTATTTGCTTGATGATGAACCTTTATTTGACTTCCTGAGTGCAAATCATCAATAGGAGTAAAAAGAGCTGAATAATTAAATTGCGACTCTTGACCTGATAATTTGGTATCAGTTTCTGTTTTTGAAGTGTCACCACCATAATCCCATAGAAAGCAGTTTAATAAGGCATCTTCATGGATTTTAATATTTTGCGTTCCAAGATAATGAGAGTTATTTTGAGAGTGAATTATTTTATAAAATTCTATCTCAGCTTTTTTTTGGCAATCTATTCCTAATACATGATTAATAATCGAAGCATCAGAGGAGTTTATTTCTTCGAAAATCTTCAATGAACTATTCTCTGCTAAATGAATTTCAATTCTTGGAGCCAATATGGCTTGCTGAGTAGAATGATTTACAATATGAATCATTGTGTCAATTTTCTGATTTATAGATGTTTCTATAAGAAGAAGATCCGTTAACATAGCAGAATTAAGAGTCGACGAGAAAGAACTGTCTTTTTTCATGTCAATATCAAGAATCTTTCTAAATCGATCTTTATTTTTACTCTGGCTTAAAATTTTAATGTAACCAGGAAGCTCGTCAGGACAGAAGTATTGTCCATTCCTGAATTCAATAGTGATAGTACTTTTATCTTTACCCTGATCTTTGTCATCTGAGTATTTTATTTTATTGTTTTTTATAAAATCATTTTTGATTAGAAGTTCAGTTAAGGAGCTAATTCTTGTGGACTCCCATTGATTATCTTTATTAGAGGGTAAATATTGACCCATTAAATTTTCTATAGAGAGACGCTTAAAGTCATTAAACCACTCTGGATAACCTGATGGGACTGGGTTTATTTCTTTAATAGTTCTAGAATCAATTAATGTTTTTATTTTTTCTTGATTAACCATTCATAACCTTTTTCTTCTAATTGATTAGCCAAACTAGAATCACCCGTCTTAATAATTCTCCCATCACTAATAACATGCACATAATCTGGTTTTATATAATTTAAAAGTCTCTCATAGTGGGTGATAACAATGGTTGACGTCATTTTAGAGCGAGTTGAATTAACTCCATCAGCCACAATTTTCATTGAATCAATATCTAGGCCTGAATCTGTTTCATCTAGAATGGATACTTTAGGTTTCAACATCAACATCTGAAGAATCTCATTTCTCTTCTTTTCACCTCCAGAGAACCCTTCATTAACACCTCGAGAAAGAAAGCTTTGATCTAATCCTAGTTGATCAGCTTTAGTCTTTAACTCTAATAAGAATTCATTAGCAGTGATGTCCTTTAAATCGTTGTACTTTCTTTGAGCATTTATTGCAGCTTTTAGAAATGCAGTATTGGACAGTCCAGGGATTTCTATTGGATATTGAAAGCCAAGAAAGAGACCTAAATTTGATCGTTCTTCAATCGGTATAGAAAGTAGATCTTCACCTAGAAATTTTATAGCGCCATTGATTACCTTATAGTCTGTGTGACCAGCTATGGTTTTTGCCAGTGTACTCTTGCCTGAACCATTAGGACCCATAATTGCATGGGTTTCACCCATTCGAATACTCAGATTTAAACCGTCGAGTATTTTACTGCCCTCTGTAGATACTGACAGATCATTAATTTCTAGAATATATTCTATATTAGTGTTCATTTTCTTACCCAACAGCACCCTCAAGATTAACTTGGAGAAGAGCTCTTGCTTCAACAGCAAATTCCATTGGTAGTTCATTTAAGACTTCTTTGCAGAAACCGCTCACTATCAGTCCAATAGCATCTTCCTCGTTAATACCTCGTTGTAGACAATAGAACAATTGATCATCTGAAATTTTTGAAGTCGTCGCCTCATGTTCAAGAGTCGAGCTTGAGTTTTTAACATTAATTGAAGGAAAGGTATGAGCTCCTGATTTATCACCAATTAATAAAGAATCACATTGTGTGTAATTTCTTGAACACACTGCACCTTTAGACATAGAAACTAAACCTCTGTAAGTATTTTGTGAGGATTTAGCGGAAATACCTTTACTAATGATTTTGCTTTTAGTGTTCTTACCTAGATGTATCATTTTTGTTCCGGTATCAGCTTGTTGGAGGTTATTGGTTAGAGCTATTGAATGGAATTCACCTGAAGAATTATCACCTCTTAAAATACAGCTGGGGTATTTCCATGTGATAGCTGAACCAGTTTCTATCTGTGTCCATGAAATTTTTGAATTATCACCTCTACAGTCTCCCCGTTTGGTCACGAAATTATAAATACCTCCTTTTCCTAACTCATCTCCGGGATACCAGTTTTGAACAGTTGAATATTTGATTTCAGCATCATTAAGAGCAATCAATTCAACCACTGCTGCATGAAGTTGATTTTCATCTCTCATTGGTGCAGTGCAACCTTCAAGATAGCTTACATAGCTATCTTCATCAGCAACTATCAATGTTCTTTCAAACTGTCCAGTTTTAGCTTCATTGATTCTAAAGTAAGTTGATAATTCCATTGGGCATCTCACACCTTTCGGAATATAAACAAAGGTGCCATCAGAGAATACTGCAGCATTCAAGGCAGCAAAATAGTTATCACGATAAGGGACTACCTTACCAAGATACTTCTTAATTAAATCGGGATGATCTTGTACAGCTTCGGAAAAAGAGCAAAAAATAACTCCAGCTTCAGCTAATTTATCTTTAAAAGTTGTTACAACTGAAACACTATCAAAAACAGCATCAACCGCCACCCCAGCTAATTTAGCTCTTTCGTGTAAGGGAATACCAAGTTTTTCATAAGTTTCTAGTAATTTAGGGTCAACTTCATCTAGGGTTTTTGGTCCATCGTTCTGTTTTGGTTTGGAGAAATAAGAAATCGACTGATAGTCAATAGGTTCAATATTCAATTTACTCCATTTAGGAGATTCTAAATTTTTCCAATGAGCAAATGCTTTCAATCTCCAATTTAATAGAAATTCAGGCTCTTTCTTTTTTGCGGAGATAATTTTTATGACATTTTCATTTATCCCTGGAGGTAGGGTTTCAGATTCAATGTCTGTTTTGAATCCATATTCATAACCTTTCTTTAAGAATTCATTGATCTCTTTGTTCTGCTGTTTTTCCATTTTAAAACCAGTTTCCAGTTTAGTGTTCAGATCTAGCAATGGGGATTGATGTACTTAAATAGTGTTCAATTCGTTGGGGTTTAATTAAATCCATTAGTGTTAAGTCATTAAGTGAGGCAAAGACTCTTTGGTTAATTAGTTGCCATGCGTTCCCGATATGACAAAAGTCTTCTACAGAACATTTATCATTTGTGCTTGCACACTGGGTGATCGATAGATTACCTTCTAAGGCGGTTAAGAGTAGGGCAACACTGATTTTTTTTGCATCTGAATGCAGGGTATAACCCCCTAGAACTCCCTGTCTAGAAGTAACCAATCCCTTTTTATTTAATTGTTTTAGTAATTTTTTAACGGTAGGTAAAGAAATATGGGTGGATGAGGCAATTTCCTTTGCAGTTAAAAAATCATCATGCATAGCGAGATTTGATAAAATCAGAACTGCATAATCGGTCATTTTCTTAATTCTTAGCACAACAATTTACACTCAATTTATATATATGGGACTATTTTAGTCCACTTTAGTATCTTTGCAATCAATAAAGAAGGTATTTTTTACAATCAATGGTGTATGAGGTCATCCAACTTGGTTATAATTATCACCATAACAAAGGAGAATATAATGGATCTAAGTTCACTTAACTCAATTGCTCAATCAATGGTAGCGCCTAATAAAGGGATATTAGCAGCTGATGAAAGTACACCAACAATTGCTAACAGATTTGCTTCAATAGACACGGAATCGACGGAACAGAGTCGCCAAACCTATCGTAATATGCTGTTTACTGCCCCTGGTATTTCAGACTACATAAGTGGTGTAATTCTATTTGATGAAACACTTAGGCAATCTACAAACGAAGGTGTCCCTTTTGCTGAGTATTTGACATCTCTTGGGATTGTTCCTGGGATAAAAGTTGATAAAGGAGCTAAAGATTTACCAATGCATCCGGGTGAAAAAATTACTGAAGGACTAGACGGCTTAAGACAAAGACTAGAGGAGTACTATGCTTTGGGTGCAAGGTTTGCCAAATGGAGGGCAGTTTTAAGTATTAGTGATGATAAACCAAGTACCGCTTGTATTGATGTAAATGCACATGCATTAGCTAGATATTCTGCTTTATGCCAGGAAGCTAAGATGGTTCCTATTGTAGAGCCAGAGATATTAATGGATGGTAATCACGATATAGATAAATGCTATTCTGTTACTGCTCAAGTGTTAAAGCATGTTTTTAGATCACTGGAAGATCAGAAAGTAGCACTCAATGGAATCATACTTAAACCCAACATGGTCATTTCAGGAACCGAAGCTAATAACAGAGCTGATGTTGCCACAGTGGCCAGCGCAACGGTCAAATGTCTTAGCGAATGTGTACCAAATGATGTTCCAGGCATCGCATTTCTTTCTGGCGGTCAAACTTCAGAAGAAGCAACTGCACATTTAAGCTCAATGAACGAAATGGGACCACACCCTTGGCAGCTATCTTTTTCCTATGGGAGAGCTTTACAAGCACAACCGTTAAAAGCATGGTCAGGTTCTGATGAAAATCTTGAATCCGGTCAAAATGCTTTTTTAAAAAGATCAAGGCTCAATAGTCTAGCTCGAACCGGAAATTATAACCCTCAAATGGAAGAAGTAGGCTGAAATAGTAAATCTTATGAGTATTTATCTACCCAGACTTATATTCACTATTTTTCTTTTTATTTCAGCAATTGTTTCAGCTGAAATTGAATTAGAGCCATATGAAATGATCCGGTCATCTATCGACTCAATGACACTAAGTTTAGGCGGTGATGAAAACAGGACGAGATTGGATAATGAAAGAGAAGAACTCTACTCAATTATAGACAAAACATTATCACCGTACTTTCAAAAAAAATACGCCGGTAGGTTGGTTTTAAATCGGCACTGGAATTCAGCAACAATTATACAGCGTGAAAGATTTACTGAAGGGTTGTACCAATCTCTAGTGCGTTCATATGCACTTACAATATTAAATTTTGACGTGAGCCAGATTAATGTTCTAAATCATGAAAACATATCTTTAGAGACTAAGAAAATTACAGTTCACTCTGAGGTGATGTATCAAGGAGAACTTATTCCTATGAACTTCAGTTTTGGAAAATTTAAAGAAGGGTGGCGATTTTATGATGTAAAAATAGAAGGTGTTTCGTACATTAAAAATTATCGCAACCAATTTAATGCTGAAATTAATGCTAAAGGACTTGATGCAGTAATTGAACGATTAGAAATCTTCTAGATCAAAAGTGTCGTCGCCCAAATCATCTTCCATAAGCCCATCATTTACTTTGTAATCCCGGTTTTGGATATAAGAGTCTCTTATGTATTGATAAGGATCATATGAGCCATATAGCTCTTCTTCAAGTGCAGATAAATCTGATCGTTCTTGAATTTTGTCTATAAGCTTGATTGAGTATTTAGTTGCAGTATCGTCGATATAATTAATGGGACTGAATAGGTTATCAACTATATCACCAAAAGCATGTCTGAAAGTGTATGGCCCAAATAATGGGGTCATAAGGTATGATCCTGAATCTATACCCCAAACTCCTAGTGTTTGCCCAAAATCTTCTTTCGCCAATTCAAAACCAAGATTTGTAGCTGGATCGAAAAGTCCAGCTATACCAATCGTTGTATTAATTGTAAATCTAAATAAACTTTCAGCAGATTCACTGAACTTGCCTTGGAGTATTTGATTAACAATTGTTACTGGATAATTGGCATTACTGAAGAAATTCTGTACACCAGTTTGAAGAAGCTCAGGGATAACATAATCATAACTATCAGCAACCGGTTCTAGTAACGCTTTATCAAGATTTTCATTAAATTCATAGATTGATCGATTTACTGTTTCGTACGGGTCTTCTTCAATAGGTGCTAGAGCACCTTGAAAGCTGCATCCACTTAGGATTAACAACAAAAGAGGTACAGTTAAGTATCTATACAAGTACGATTTCATTATTTTTGTCTTTTTATTTCATCTATATATTCTTCTACTTCATTAAGTCTAGCAGTAAACTTGGCAGTTTGAATTTTAGATAAGGAGGTGAATGTTAATGCAATTCTAAGTTGTTCTCTGGCTTCTTCAAAGTCTCCTATGCTTAAATAGTATTCTGCCATGTATGAATATGAGTCTGCATAATCTCCTGCTTGATTGGCTGAGTTTGCAATAAGTCTAATCTGGGAAGGTGAAGGAGGGATGGCATTAAAAAGATCCAGCAATACCTCATGAGATTTTTTAGGATTCCCATAATTTAACTCTGTTTCAGCATAAGCAAGTGTCAAAGGTATATTTCTAGGTGATAATTTTAGGCGATCTTTTATATATTTAATTGCTTTATAGGGTTGCCTTTTAGCAATGAGTAAATCCATATATGCAATGTGAAAATGTCCGTAGTCTGCATTTTGTTGCATCAGTTTAAGCAGGATTGCCTCTGCTTTATCTAGAAGCCCCAACTCAATTGAGATTAAAGCAAGACCATAGAGTTCTCCGATAGATTTATTACTTAAGTTATTTTTAAGGTTAATATTTTTTGTTTTACTATCAAAATACTCCAATGTTTTTTCAGGTAGATTACTGTCGATAAAGCGAATTCTGTTTTTTGCTAGCTCAAAACCAAGTGATTCTTCGATTTTGTTGACAGCCATGCTTCTAGCTTGTTTTTTAGCTGCCGCTGATCGATTCACTGAGGTTGGATGTGTTCTTAGAAATTCTATCGAAGCAGCGTTTCTTGGGTCATCTCCTGTAGAAAGTTTATTAAAGAAATCTGCCATGGCATAAGGGTCATAATTAGAAAGACCCAGTGTTTTAATTCCTATAGCATCAGCTTCAACTTCCATTTCTCTAGTAAAATCAATCTGACCTTGAGTCATGAATGCAGGGGCCGCAAATGCACCAGCTTCCATTAATTCAGGACTTCCTGTGGCTGCACCCAATAATATGGCACCTAAAAGGATTAGGCCTCCTTGAATTGTATTGGGTACCTGGTCTCCCAGTTGTCTTGATATATGTCGTTGTGTCACGTGACTGATCTCGTGGGCAAGAACAGAAGCTAACTGACTTTCATTATCAGCATTTACGCATAAGCCTGTATGAACTCCTATAAAGCCTCCTGGCATAGCAAAGGCATTTATTGAATTTTGAGGCACAAAGAAGTAATTAAAACTAAAATCACCACTTTGAACTTTTGAGGACAATTTTTCTCCTAAGTTTTGAATGTATTCTGAGAGCAATGGATCTTCGACAACTTGTCGTTGCGCTCTCAAGCTTCTGAAATAAGCTCTTCCAATAGCAGGCTCATCCATTTTTGATAAATAAATGTCTGATGGATTACCAAGATCGGGCAACTCTATTTCTGCAAACACTGAGGTGTTAGTGTTAAACAATAAAACAGATAAAATTGTTGCCCTTAAAACAGTTAAAAACATAAATTCATATCTCTTTAACAGCTTCAAGGACATCGTCGACATGACCCTTAACCTTTACCTTTCTCCATTCTTTAACAAGCATCCCATTCTTGTCGATCAGAAATGTACTTCTTTCTATTCCCATATATTTGCGTCCATACATATTTTTTTCTTTAATAACATCAAATAAATTACACACCTTTTCATCTTCATCAGAAATTAAATTAAATGGAAAATTATATTTACCAATAAACTTTTCATGAGAGCCCACAGAATCTCTCGACACCCCTATGACTATAGTGTTATGTTCTATAAAGTTCTTATTTTGATCCCTAAAATCTTCTCCCTCTTTAGTGCATCCTGGTGTGCTGTCTTTTGGGTAAAAATAGAGCACAAGGTTTTTACCTCTGGTTTCACTTAGTTTAAACGTTTTCTTGTTATCCAATAAAGCTTCAAATTTAGGTACTTTTTTACCGACCACTACTTTTGACATTATTCCCTCGCATATAAAAATTTAAAAATTAAAATTGAGTATTTGGTAGACTCATCACATTATTTTATATTAACTGCTGGACAAAAAGTATTAGCAGAATATTTTATAAGTAAAACCATGAGCAATATTGAAGAAACCATGATTATTTACCGAAGCAAAAACAACCCAACTTGGTTGAAGTATTTCTTTATGTCAGTAGTTCTGGTTCATCTGTCAAGTTGTAGTCTATTTGAGCCAGCCATTCAAACATGTGATGAAGTTCAAGAATATCAATCAAGCTATTCAATTCCTGATTTGACAGTACCTAATGCCTTAAGAGAAATACAGCAACGCTCGTCTTTCTATATACCTGAAACCATTGAGGCAAACGCACCCATTTCTGAAGAATTTTTACCGATCTTAAAAGAAGAATTAGAAGCAGAAAATAACCCTCAGGATCCAATTTCTGGAGATCAGTTATCAGAATTATTAGACTTGATTGACAGCACCATAGAAAATCGTGATAACGCATTAGCACAGCAAAGCTATGATCAAAAGAGTTCAGTAAAACCGGTAAAATCTTCGTCGGGAGAATGTTTAGATGTCTCGCCTAATTACTTTGCAGATGGTGTATTAAAGAGTGATAGGCCAAGCCAATCCTCTAAAAGGACAAACGCAGAATCAAATGACAAAGGTTGGTGGGAAAGAATGAGAGAGAGACGAAATAATAGAAAAGAAGAGGGCGGTTCTTAATCTCTATCCAACATACCCATTTGTTTCGAAATAATGCCGAGCATGACTTCATCGCTACCACCACCTATAGAACCTAACCGAGTATCCCTGTAAGCTCTAGCAACTGAACTCTCCCACATAAAACCCATGCCCCCCCAGAACTGGAGGCATGCGTCGGTTAATTCTCTTCCTAAACGTCCGGATTTAAGTTTAACCATGGAGGCTTTAGTGAGGACATCTTGGCCTTCGATGTATTCTTCTACAGCGTTATAAGTCAAGGCTCTAAGTAATTCAACTTCAGTCTGCAGTTCTGCCAGTCTGAATTGAACAATTTGGTTATCCAGAATCGGTTTTCCAAATGTTTCTCGTTGTTTAGTGTATTCAATAGTATCTTGAATAATATTTTCAAACCCTTTTAAAGATGCTGCCGCAGCATAGAGTCGTTCTTCTTGAAATTGAATCATTTGATATATAAATCCCATATCTTCCTCGCCGATTCTATTTTTTTGAGGAACTCTTACATTTTCCAAGAATATTTGGGCAGTATCGGATGAACGCAGACCTAATTTTTTTAAAGGTTCAGATAGAGAAACTCCATTTGTATCTGAAGGAACAATGATTAATGATTTATTTTTATGAGGTTGGCCTTCACTGGTGTTGGCTAATAAACAGAAGTAATCTGCCTGAATTGAGTTAGATATCCACATTTTTGTTCCGTTGATTATATAGTCATCACCGTCTTTTTTTGCTTCAGTTTTGATGGCGGCAACGTCTGATCCTGCGTGTGGCTCACTGACTGCGATAGAGGTTACCATATCTCCCGAAATTGCGGGTACAAGGAATTCATTACATAGTTCTTCACTTCCAAACCTAGCAAGAGCAGGGGTCGCCATATCTGTTTGTATTCCTATACCAGTGGAGACTCCTCCTGCATGAATTCTCCCCATCTCTTCAGCAAAAACTATTGAGTAGCTGTAATCGAGTCCAAGTCCACCATATTTTTCAGGTTTATTAATTCCAAGCATTCCTAGGTCGCCTAATTTTTTAAACAACTCATGAGCTGGGAAAATACCATCTTCTTCCCATTGATCTATGTACGGGTTGATTTCATTGTCTACAAATTTTGCCGCCGTATCTCTTATGCTTTCGTGCTCATCTGTCCATTTCATATTATTTCCTTTTTAAATTCTTGTTCCTTTTTCTGGGGGGTTTTCTGGATCTCCAGCAAAACATTGTGCTATAGACATCCAATGATTTGCAATCGAACCGTTAACTTCTAATTCAGTGTCAAGTACATTTCTATTTTGCGTGACAACATGACAAAAATCACTAGCTAAACCATAAATAGAATTTTCATCAGAAGGCCCATTCCACTCCCATAATTCTCCGGATGGTGCTGTGAGAACAATATATGGTCTTTGATTTGGGACTTCCAGTTTCCGATTAATGTAGGTCCAATCAAAGGTTTTAATGCCGATATTGACGATATTCTTTATATCATCATTGTAATCTCTAGATTGATGTCTCAAATCATAGATGGCTTGTGCGTGTGACCAGATCTCCATATATCGAGCGGTCATAAACATTTTAGCCCCCATGTCTGGGCCAAACCATTTGCATCTGGTTTTAGGGTCGATCTTTTCAAAAACTTCACACATTAGATCGTTTGATTTAAGCCAACCGTTGACTAGCTCTTCTCTTCCTGATGTTTTAAGTCTTCTGTGGATTATCTCTGCACGTCGAAGGGATTGATTTTCATTTGAAAAGGCTGTCAATATAAATGCAGCTTCTTCCTTAAATTTTTCAGGTTTATTGACTGAATATATAGTCATTAAGTCAAAATAATATAAATGAGAAATTATTATTTCTGTAGACCAGTTCTTGAATCCAGTAGGACAGGACCATTCATCTGCTGATAAGGAGTTAACTAGCTCATTTAGAGTTAACATCTCTTGTCTTATTGCTGAAATTATTTGTTTCATTTATTTGAATTAGAATATTAACTTTGGTAATGTTTTGTCAATAATATTACCAAAACCTATTTTTAATGGAAACAAAAAAAATAAAACAACAATTAGTGTCCCGTTTAGATAAAAGCTCATCAACCTACGAGGAGAATTATGAAGAACTACAACGGAAACTCAATGATATAGACGATTTACTTGATTTGGCTGAAGCAGGCGGTGGTGAATATCATCATCAACGCTTAGCCAAAAAAGGAAAAATGTCCATTCGAGACAGAGTCTTTAATGTTTTGGATCCTGATACCCCTTTTTTAGAAATTAGCCCATTAGCAGCTTATGATTCAGATTACACCATAGGAGGAGGAACAGTTGCCGGAATTGGTATTATTGCAGGTGTTGAGTGCGTGATTTTTGGCAATGACCCTACCGTACTTGCGGGAGCATTAACCCCTTATGCTGCAAAAAAATGGGGTCGTTGTATTGAAATTGCAAGAGACAATGGAATTCCCTATATAAGTTTTGTTGAATCAGCAGGTGCTGATCTTCGAGTTGATCCCACCTCAGATAAAAAGCCGTGGAATATTGGTGAGGGACATTTTGCTGAAACAGGACGACATTTCTATGAGATGACAGAGTTGTCAAAAATGAGAGTACCGACCATTTGTGTTGTCTTTGGTTCATCAACTGCTGGTGGAGCCTATCAACCTGGAATGTCGGACTACAATATATTTATTCGCAAACAATCCAAAGTATTTTTAGCAGGGCCGCCTTTAGTCAAAATGGCCACAGGAGAAATTTCAGACGATGAAACGCTTGGTGGGGCACAAATGCACTCCGAAGTATCCGGTCTATCAGATTATCTTGCTGATGATGAAATGGATGCACTGAGGTTATGCAGAGAAGTGGTTTCCCATCTCAACTGGAAAAAAAGTGAGCCCCAAATAGAAGAGACACCTGAAGAGCCTATTTACGATAGCGATGAATTGCTTGGTTTGGTAAGCAAAGATCTTAAAACACCTTTTGATATTAGAGAAGCTATAGCTAGAATTGTCGACGGCTCAAGGTTTGAAGAATTCAAACCCTTGTTTGGACCAACTATAGTTTGTGGTTGGGCTAACATTCATGGCTACTCGATTGGAATTATCGGAAATAATGGCGCCATATATCCAGATTCTTCTCAAAAAGCAGCTCATTTTATCCAATTATGTAACAAAACAGACACACCAATCATTTTTCTACAAAATGTGACAGGCTTTCTTGTTGGTAAAGAATTTGAGAGAGACGGTATTGTCAAAAAAGGATCACAAATGATTAATGCGGTTTCAAATTCAACAGTGCCTCATATAACTATTATTTTAGGGGCTTCTTACGGGGCTGGTACCTATGCAATGTCGGGCAGGGCTTTTAATAATCGGTTCACTTTTATTTGGCCTTCAGCAAAGATTGCGGTAATGGGCGGCAAGCAAATAGCAGGAGTCATGTCTATGGTTAGAAGGGCAAGGGCATGGAAGAAAGGAGAAGATTTTGATGAAGAAGAAGATAAAAGATTTACTAAAGCCGTTGAAAAACTTCAAGACAAAGGTTCTGAGGCACTCGAGGCCAGCGGCTTAATTAGCGATGATGGAATTATAGACCCTAGAGACACAAGAACAGTCGTCGGTATGTGCTTATCTGTGGTTCGCAACCGACCAATTAAAGGCACTGAAGCATTTGGTGTATTTAGATTATGAGCAGCTTAAAGACAATATTAATTGCTAATCGTGGCGAAATTGCTTCAAGAATTATCAGGTCAGCTCATAATTCTAATCTCAATTGTGTGGCAATTTACACCGATAGTGATAAAAACTCCCCGTACGTCAAGGAAGCGGATCAAGCAGTAAGAATAGACACTTCGTATTTGGACAGTGATGCTATTATCAAAGCAGCTAAGCAAACGAATTCGCAAGCAATCCACCCAGGTTATGGCTTTTTATCTGAAAATGCAGATTTTGCATCGCTAGTTGAAAAGAAAGGTTTGATTTGGATCGGTCCTTCAGCTGAAGCCATACGGATAATGGGAGATAAAATTGAAGCCAAACAATATGTCAAGCTTGCCAATGTTCCACTGCTGCCATCAGTAAAAACAGAAAAATCAGCTATGAAAATAGGGTTTCCCTTACTAGTCAAAGCTGCAGCTGGTGGAGGAGGCAAAGGAATGAGAATTGTTGGCAATCAAAAAGACCTTAAAGATTCAATTAGACTGGCAAAACAAGAAGCCAAAAAAGCATTTAATGATGACAGAATTTTTATTGAAAGGTATGTCGAAAGCTCAAGACATATTGAGGTACAAATCCTAGCTGACAATAACGGCAACGTTATCCATCTTGGAGAGAGAGAATGTTCCATACAACGTCGACATCAAAAAATTATTGAAGAAGCCCCCTCGGTGAGACTGACTAATGATATTAGAGATCAACTGACCGGTTCTGCAATCGCGATCGCTAAACAAATTAAATACCAATCAGCTGGAACCATAGAGTTTTTATTTGACGATAAAACTAATGAATTCTGGTTTCTTGAAATGAACACACGCATACAAGTTGAACACCCTGTTACAGAAATGATTACGGGTATCGATATAGTTGAAGAACAAATCAAAATCGCGAAAGGGGAGACCTTGTCACTAAGTCAAGAAGACGTTACTTTTGCAGGTCATTCGATAGAAGCTAGAATTTATGCGGAAGATCCGTCAAATGATTTTCTTCCTTCTACAGGTAAACTCATAGCGGATCAGCACGGAAATAATAAAGGAATAAGATGGGACAGCGGGGTAAAGGCTGGCATGGAAATAGGAACTGACTTTGACCCCTTGTTGGCAAAAGTAATTTCTCATGGCTCGAATAGAGAAGCAGCGATTGAAAAACTAGCCCTAGGTCTTCAGAGCAGCCATTTTGGTGGATTTACCAACAACATTGAGTTTCTTTGCAATATTTTAAAAGATAAGAATTTTATTAAAGGGAATACCACCACTGACTTTATCAATCTATATAAGCCGCATGGGAAAATTACTCTCAATGATTCTGAAAAAATATCAATAGGAATAATTGCAGCACTTTGGATACAAGGTTTAAATCGTTCTAATGCTTCGGTTTTAAGACATATCCCTTCAGGTTGGCATAATGCTAGACTGCCAAATCAGACCATCTCATTTGAGATTGACGATGAAGAACTAGAAGTTCAATACAAACGACAGAGAAACGATTCATTTAAAATCTCCGATGACTCAAGAGCCATTGTTCATGAATGGAAGGATAATTCTATTGATCTTGAAATCAATGGTCTTCGCTCCCAATCTCAGGTAACCAAAGACGGGGAGTTATTGCTGATCACCAACCAAGGGGTTTCTAAATTACTAAAGATACTACCTCGTTTTCAAACATCTGTTTTAAAAGCATCAGAGGACTCTCTTCTTTCACCGATGCCAGGTAAAGTCATAGAGGTAAACATCAAAAAAGGACAGAAGGTGACAGTAGGAGATCCATTAGTGGTTATTGAAGCCATGAAGATGAATCACACGATTGCTGCTGATCAGAATGGAATCATTGATGAGATCTTCATCAACGTAGGAGATCAAGTTGCTCTGGGTACCGATCTTTTGAAACTTGAAACAGGAGAAAATAAGTGACGGTTGAGCCTTTATCAAAAACCAAGAAAGTTGAATTAAGTGAAAAACATATTCAAGTAATGGAGGATTTTGAGCAACTGTTAGAATCTGGTATAGCCAATCAAACTATGTCTGATATAGCTTCTAGGTTAAAAGTCTCACTTAGGACATTATATGAAATAGCACCAAGTAAAGAGGATCTGATTGTTTCAACCATGGATAGAATTTTAACCAATATTGCTATCCAGGCACTAAGTTCAATTAAAGATATTGCTTCACCCTTAGCCAAATTAAAAAAATTTACTGAGATTGGAAATGAAGCAGTAGGTCCGAGGACACAAAAATTTGAAGCAGATCTTTGGAAAATTAAGGGGGCTAAAGAAATGATTGATTATCATCAGGATGCCTATATTAATCATATAAAGAAACTTCTTAATGAGGCACAACAAAAAAACGAAATTGAAGAATTAGATACACAAGCCATTGCACTTATTTTGGGTGGTATTGGTAGAGAATATTCAGATCCAAAGAACATGGAGAAAATCAAATATTCACCTGAAGAATCATCAAACATGCTGACTGATTTGATCATCAAGGGCTTAGCGAAAGGAAATCATAATGAATAACGACATTATTAGAATCGCTAATTGTAGTGGTTATTATGGAGATAAATTATCTGCTGCTAAAGAATTGGTTGATGGAGGACCAATAGACGTATTAACAGGTGATTATTTGGCAGAGCTCACCATGGGGATACTTTATGGGCAAATGTTACAACGAGGCCAAGACAAGGGATACGTTGCTACCTTTTTAAAACAACTAAGAGAAATTGCTCAAACTTGCCAAGATAAGAACATTAAGATTGTAGTGAATGCAGGAGGCTTGAATCCAAAATCAATGAGCCAAGAAGTACAGAACATTCTCGATGAAATGAATCTAACAAGTCAGGTGGCATATATTGAAGGAGATAATATCATTAATAATCTTGAGCAGCTTCAAGAACAGGGTCAAGAATTCATTAACATAGATAGACAAATAGCATTAAATAATTCCGGTCATCAAGTCTTAACGGCCAATACATATCTCGGTGCTTGGGGAATTAAAGAAGCTCTAGATCAAGGAGCTGATATTGTGATTTGCCCCAGAGTAACAGATGCTTCCGTTGTTATTGGACCAGCCGCGTGGAAATTTAATTGGCAAAGAGATGACTATGATCAGTTGGCTGGAGCGTTAGCAGCTGGACACATTATTGAATGCGGTGCACAAGCAACAGGCGGTAATTACGCGTTCTTTCAGGAAGTGAAAACCTTTAAAGATATTGGTTACCCGATTGCAGAAATACATGAAGATGGATCGTCTGTAATTACAAAGCATGAAGGCACAGGTGGATTAGTCTCTGTAGGTACGGTTACCGCGCAACTATTATATGAGATAGGTTCAACTGAGTATCTGAATCCAGATGTTACTGCGCATTTTAATACATTGAAATTAGAGGATATTGGAGT
>CAZVRH010000008.1:0-45402 GCA_964629335.1 uncultured Woeseia sp. | reverse complement strand
GTTATTTTATCTCCTTTGAATTCTGGTATTCCACAATTTGCTTTTGCTACAAGCATTAAGTCTTCATTAGATTTATAAGATTTAAAGCATATTAATGATCCAATAAGTTCCGAGGCTCCGATACCGCAATTTGCTCCATATCCAATGACATTCGGATAAAAACTAGCAGTTAGATCAGAAAGTTTTGAAGGTTCCAGCCCCATCATTGACCTACCATGCGTATCAAAGCTATATGAGCAAACTATTGGCAATTGAGTCTCTTTAGCAGCAGCTAATGCAGCTGTCATTTCTTGTTCACAAGACATGGTTTCAATCCATAAAAAATCTACCCCTCCTTCCTTGAGGGCCATTGCTTGCCTAAGAAAAGCTTGTTTAGCATTCTCTTTGGAAAGTGTCCCTAGAGGTTCTAGGATTTCACCTGTGGGGCCTATTGAGCCAGCAATAAAAAGTTCTCTATTAGAATTTTCAAGCGCTTTCTTTGCTAAAATAGCAGCTTCAAAATTTATTTCATGAACTTTCTCCTCTACGTTATGAAGTGCAAGTCTAAATTCATTCGCTCCAAACGAATTAGTCAAAACTATATCTGAACCCGCATTGATAAAGCTCTGATGATTCATCAGTATCCGCTCAGGATACTCAAGATTCCATAGCTCTGGAGGGTAGCCTGATTCTAATCCCATATCAAAAAGATTAGTACCTGTGGCTCCGTCAGCTAAGAGGTAACCTTTTTTATTAATTTTTTCCTCGATCTTTGACAAAATTAATCCTCGTTATTTTTTTCTTAGACAAGCCTATTTTCAAAAAAAAACCTGATTGCTATTGCTAATCAGGTATATAGAAGTTTCATATTTAACCGCTTTAGCAATTTTTAAGCACCTGCAATCTGGTTCAAATCAGTGCTGAGTTAACAAGTTTATAATTATTTAGCTATTTGTCTATGAATTAATTTAAAACTTAGCTCTATTTCCAGTAAGAATTAGGCTTCATTCTTTCTTTACCCAGTTTGATAGGGAATTTAGATCTTATTTTTTTATCTGTCTTGGTGTCAATATACTCCGGGTAATAGTTTTTCATCATCCCAATTAATTTTTCATGAGCAAGGTCGTATATTGATTGTTTGCCTTGCTCTTCCCATTCTTGGGTTGTTCTTCTGTCAGCTAAATCAGGGTATAAAAATTCAGTTTCCATTAGATTGATTGTTTGAGGATGCTTAAGATAATGACCATCACCATAAACGACATCATGAATGACATCATAAGATAAGCTTTCATCATTCACTTCTATGCCTTTTGCGAGTCTAAGGATATTTCCTGACATATCATTATCAATAAGCACACCTTCAAAAGACCAGCCCATAATGCTTCCAACAGCTCCTGCGTAATGAGAAACAACATTACTTCCTGCAAGAACTGCAGCCGTGGTAGTAATTGCTTTCTCATAACCAGCTTGTGCGTCCATGGTTTTAGCATCGGTCATCCCACAAGCGACGCTGGATACTAATCCATAGTAATTACACATTTGAGCTGTTGCGGCCATTATTAGTGCTTGTTCACCGCTGCCTCCTGTGAAGGCACCAGTTCTCAAGTCTGAGATAAACGGCCACATTTCAAAATCACAATAAGAACCAGGTTTGATTAGATTGACTACACATAAACACGCGAGTGTTTCAGCAAATGATTGAACCAGGCTTCCTGCTAGAGAAGCAGGAGAGGTTGTTCCCGCTTGAGGTGCTGTGCATACACCAATGTATAGGCCTAATTCGGCCATTCGTACCATTACTTCCGCATTGTCTTTTCCAAATCTTAAGGGAGAAACAATAGGGCAGCCCCCGATTTCTGCAAATGGACGCTTCATGTATTCACCTTCGCCGCCGAGAAAGGTATCGAAGAGATTAATGATGGGTTCAATATGCTCAACATTATCAACGGCAAGACCAATGCCTTTTTGTGTTCCTGAGATTGCTGCATAAGCAGCGTTGATATCATGAGTGAATTTATCTTGGCTATACTCTGTGATTGCAAAAGGTTGTCCAAACTGATGAATGTGTTCTAGCTGATCACAAAGTCTTGCAGCATCATAAATATCAAACAATGTAGTCGGGCGAAAGGACTGCGATTCATATTCAAATATTGAAATCGGTTCACCAGAGGTTGATAAATAAGTCTTTTTTCCAGAAACCATGTAATCATATTGAGGATTTATGGCATACATCAAATGTTCTTTTGGCGCTACATCAACAAGATCTTCAACTAGAGATCTGGGAAATTTCAAACGATGGTCATCTCCAAGAATGCATCCTTTATCTAGAGTATGGTCAAGTATCTCTGGAATTGGGTCGCCTATGCCTATATTTTCGAGGACATCAAGTGCTGTTTTATGAATATTTTCAATATCTGAATCACTCAGAGGTTTATACTGACCTCCCTCTATACCAGGAAAAACTACCTCTTTCTTTTCAGTATTTTGTCGGATGGCTCTACGAGCTTTACTCCCGCCACTTCTTCTTTTTTTTTCAGGCATAAGACCTAGAAACGATCTTTAGAGGGTTTAATAATATCTCTTGAGATCTCAATAGGATAGGTATCTCTAATTTTCTTATCCGTTGCATCATCTATGTAGACTGGGTAATGTGAATTCAATATCTCTCTGGCTTTTTTTTCAGCTCTTTGTCTCATGTCAGGTGAACCTTCGGCTTCCCATTCTTCTTGAGTGCTTCTGTCTGCAAGTGTTGGATACAGATACTCGGTTTTCATTAATTCTAGAGTTTGAGGGTCTCTTAAGAAATGTCCCTCACCTTCAACAGTATCTTTTATAGCCCTATAAGATAAAGTTTCTTCGTTGACTTCGATGCCTCTTACTATCCTCATGACCATTCCTAACATGTCATTATCAATCACTAAGGATTCAAAAGAGTAGCCCATGAGGCTTGCCATCATTCCTGAGGATTCGGAGACATTATTGCAACCTGCCAAAGCAGCTAAAGCAACGGTTATTCCTTTCTCATAACCAGCTTGTGCATCGGGACTTTTAGAATCTGTCATACCAGCTCCCACAGAACTTGCAAGCCCATAGTGATTGGTAATTTGTGCAGATGCAGCGCTCATTATAGCTTCTTCCCCACTGCCTCCTGAAAAGGATCCTGTCCTTAGGTCTGTGACAAACGGCCAAGGTCCAAAAATCACGGGATGACCGGGTTTGATTAAATCAATCAATAACAAACTTGCGAGTGTTTCTGCGATAACCTGAACCAATGATCCCGCCAAAGCTGCTGGAGCCGTTGCTCCAGATTGCGGTGCAATGACTACCCAGACAGGAGCGTTCATTTCTATAGATGCTACTGCTACCTCACAATTATCAGTTCCATAACGAAGAGGCGAGACTACAGTGCATCCGCCTCCATGTGCAAATGGACGTTTTACGAATTTTCCTTCACCTCCAGCAATCATGTCCAGCATTTCAATGGTTGGCTTCACATGATCTCCGCTAGCAAAAGTCAGTGCAGTATGTTTTTGAGTACCAATCGCACTGGCATAAGCTGTGTTGATATCTGTTTTTAGTAAATCTTTGAATTCTGTGGCTACTACTACTCTGGAATAACTATGAACATGCTCTAGGTAATCAACTAATCTCGCAATATCATAGACGTCATTTATTGTTGACGGTCTATATTTTTTAGCCCCTAAATCAAGCATTGTTACTGCTTCACCGCCACCGTATAAGTTAACCTTTTGATCAGACATATCGACATCATGTTTGGGATCTCTTCCATACATGACAAAGTCCCTGCCGGCTCTGGCTATAACGTCTTCAACCAAAGATCTAGGAAATAAAAGACGTCCCTGGTCAGTGAAAGTACAGCCATTTTCTAAGGCGATTTCTTTTAACTCTGGAAGAGGGTTGGCCATACCAATATTTTCAAGCACATCTAACACAGTTTGATGAATTTGTTCTATGTCATGATCAGACAAGGGCTTAAATTTGCCACCGATCATGCCCTTTTCGACTACAGGCCTAATTTGTTCATTTTCTGAAGCGGTTTCTCTGCTTCTTCTAGTTCTTCTTCTCGCCATTATGTAAAATCCTTAGTTGATTAGTAAAACAATATTACACTGTTTGTTTACGCAAAAAAATTAAGATTTAAAAAACATTAAATGGTAAATATAGAAAGAGATCATGTGGCCTCATATTATGCAGCCACAATAAATGAGCCAGTAAATTATCCCAGGCTCGAACAAGATATTACATCCGACGTCTGTGTTGTAGGAGCCGGATTTACTGGAGTAAACACAGCATTAAATCTAGTAAAGAAAGGTTACAGTGTAGTATTGATTGATTCAGCCCGAGTGGGTTGGGGTGCAAGTGGTCGCAATGGTGGGCAATTGATTTCTGGCTTTACCTTTAGCAATAAATTCGAGAAATTTGGAGAAGAGGTAGCACAATCGGTTTGGAAACTAGGTGCAGATTGCACTGATTTGGTTAGAGAGACCATCGATGAATTTCAAATAGAGTGTGATTTGAAAGAAGGGTTTATTGAAGTCGCACTTAATAATGCTCAAATGGATGAACTGGTTGTCAGGAAAGAAGAATGGGATCAACGAGGTTATCAACACAATTTAACCTTAGTGGATAAAAATAAAATTACTAATTATGTCGGTTCATCAAATTATATTGGAGGCATGATAGATTCAGGAAGCGGTCACCTTCATCCTTTGAATTTAGTTTTAGGTGAAGCCAAAGCAGCCAGCAACCTTGGGGTATCAATTTATGAGAAAACAAGCGCATTAAAAGTTAATCCAGGTAAACAAATTTTGATTGAAACTGATCAGGGTTCGATTAAGGCCAAAAACGTCGTTTTAGCTGGCAATGCCTTTATAGGAAAACTGAACTCGAAACTCAGAAGAATGATCATGCCAGCAAACAGCTGCATTATAGCCACAGAACCGTTGGGCAATGAAAGGGCTAAAACGATTATTAGTCAAGATATGGCGGTCTGTGACCTCAATGCGATCTTGGATTATTATCGACTGTCCTCAGACCAGAGACTGCTTTTTGGAGGCAGATGGAATTATTCAGGTAAGGAACCAAAAAACATTGACTATCATTTGAGAAAAAGAATGCTAAAGGTTTTTCCTGACCTGGAAGATCTCAGAATAGATTACGCCTGGGGAGGGAATGTCGCGGTTACGATTTATCGTATTCCTCAACTAGGAAAGTTAACTGAAAATATATTTTATTCTCAAGGTTATTCTGGGCATGGAGTGGGCCCCACACATATGGCAGCGAAAGTTATAGCCAATGCCATCAGTAATGAATGGGATATGATTGATACACTCTCTCGTATTAAGCATATCCAATTACCGGGTGGCAAATGGTTTTCTAGTCCAGCAATGGCTTTGGGCATGGCTTTTTATAGGTTAAAAGATTTATGGGCCAGTAAATCCTGACTCTAACTTATATTTCAATCCCTGCCTGCTTAACAGTTGGCGCTATAGCCGAAAGATTCCTCGGCGCCATAAGATGAGCACCATGAACACCATCAATTTCTTGGAATTCATTGATTAATTCTGCACAAATCTTAATACCTTCCTCTATTTGATCTTTTGCCTGTTCCATCCTCTGGACGATACTATCTGGGATCACTGTTCCAAAAAGTTTATCTCGCATCCACTTTGCTGATTTATCGCTTCTCAATGGGCCAATACCGACAATAAAGAAGAGTTGTTCTGACAGACCATAATCGACAATATATTTCATGTAGGTTTTTAGAAGATCAACATCATAGCAAAACTGGGTTTGGATAAATTGTGCACCAAGCTGTGTTTTTTCTTTCAGAGTTACAGGGTCCCAATTGTTCTCAGGTTCATGAATGATTGCAGCTCCCCCAGGAAAAAATTTAGATCTAGTTTGCAATTCTCTTCCTGACATTGTTTGACCATCATCATTCATTGATTGCATGATGGATAGAATTTTTTTGGAGTTAATATCGAAGACTGCTTTGGCATCCGCTTGATCACCATTTTTTATCGGATCGCCAGCCAGAGTCAGCACATTATTAATCCCCAGTGCTGAAGCACCCATTAGGTCACTTTGTATCGCTAATCTATTGCGATCTCTGCAGGTGACTTGAAAAATAGGATCAATTCCTTTGTTTCTGACGATACTGCAACCGGCTAGACTCGACATGTGTGCTGTGGCACCTGGGTTGTCAGTTACATTCACTCCGTGCACATAACCTTTGAGTAGATCAATTTTGTTCTCCATTTCCTGAGCAGAAGCACTGATGGGTGCAGGAATTTCTGCAGTAATTGCAAACCCACCAGATTTTAGGGTTTGTTCTAGAGTTTTGATTGGATTATTCATAGATTTTCTTTTTTGTGTCTTCAAAAATGCTCTTTATTAAACTGACGGCCATGATTATATACACAATCAACAATGGGGGTGAAATTAAAAGCACAATTGTTTGGAAAGGTTTTAATTTGTCAATTCCTTTTAGATCTGGAGAATCAGCAGCACCTATTAACAGTGCCAGAGGCAGTAAGGCAATAAAGAATGCCCAGAAGATTCTATTCCATATTTCTGGATTTTCTCCTGGCCTTATCTTTTTAGTTGCCGCAGATGCTAAGGTGTATGCTCCAGAATCAAATGTGGTAGCCATAAAGACAAGGCTAAAAACTCCCACAACAGGAAGGATCCATTTTCCAATCGCCATTCCAGAAATACTTCTTGAAACCATTACTGCTGGACTTTCATTACTCCATATATCGATGAGTGGCATGAGACCATTTGTTTCTAGATAAATAGCATTGTTGCCCATGACCATAAAAAACAATGAGGTTCCTAGAGTTCCAAAAAACAGACTGCCAAGAATCATCGTCCGTATGGTTCTGCCTCTAGAGATTCTTGCAATGAAAATACCAACAAATGGACCAAGGCCAAAGAACCAAGCCCACATAAATATAGTCCAGGCTTTTGAAAATTCAGACTTTCCTAATGGCGGCGGACCAAGACTCATGGAAAAGAAATTCTTAATCATAAATACCCAACTCTCGAATGAATTTTTGATTATAAAAAGAGTGGGCCCAAAGATTAAAATGTAGATCAAAACAAAGAAGGCTAGATAAGCACAAAATTTACTCAACCGTTGTATACCACGCTCGACGCCATAATAAAGACTCATTGAATAAACTATCAAGCATAGTAATAGGCATGAAACAGTAATGATTAGATTCTGCTCAATAGAAAAGAATTCAGTGATTGTTGCACTCAACACCGGGGAGGTGAAGCCTAAACCAGCCCCCAAAACGCCAACCAGTGCAATCATGTATATCACATCTATTAATTGGGCTAATTTTTGATTACCCAAGACTGATTCACATCCTGTGCTAGTTTTTAAGCTGCCGGAGTTTCTTGTGTGATAACTGTATCCAACGGCTACCCCTGGGAAACAATAAATTGCCCAGCCAATAATTCCCCAATGAAACATCCCATAGCTTGAAGCCCAAGCAATGGCTTCGCTCGATCTGGGTTCAGCTCCAAAAGGTGGTTTTAAGTAGTAGTCGACCCATTCTGTGGTTCCGTATAAAACCAAAGAGGCTCCGACACCACAGCAAAACAACATTGAAGACCAGCCAAAAAACCCATACTCAGGTTGATCATCCTTTTTGCCTAATACAATCTTGCCAAATTTGCTCATAGCTAGTATTAAAAGAAATGCCAGTGTTAAGAGTCCCATTATTAAATAAACGGCACCTAAATTACTGGCCACCCAATCGTAGGCTTGATTGAGTAATTCATTGGTGGCCATGGGTACAATAAACATAGGGGCTAGTATTGCAAGAGTTGCTATGACTGTTAGTGCAAAATTTGTCCAATCTATATTTTCTTTATTCCTTAGAATACAAGTTCTCCATGAATTTAGAGCATCTACAGTCTAGATAAAATGGATTAATAGTCCAGCGCTATTTAGTTACGATCAGAGTCGAATTCTTATGTATTATTAAGTAAGATTACCAGCACTTTAAAATGTATAAGACATCAACAATAGTTTTCAGTCCACGTGTAAGGAAATCGCCTTATTTTGACTCCACAATGAAATATGGCGCACAAGCATTCTCAGTGTATAACCACATGTATATGCCAATTAGTTTTAATGGAACTGTTGAGGACTATAGAAAACTAGTAAATGGGGTGCAGTTGTGGGATGTGGCTTGTGAACGTCAAGTGGAAATTAAAGGCCCTGATGCTGAGGCATTATCGCAATTTCTAACCCCCCGAAACATTAAGAAATGCTCAACAGGCCAGGCAATGTATGCTCCCTTCCTGGATTTTCAGGGAGGGTTTATCAATGATCCGGTGATGTTAAAAATCGATCACGAGCACTATTGGTTTTCTCTTGCTGACGGAGATGCTCTTTTATGGGCGCAAGGCATTGCAGCAGGATACGAATTTGATGTAGATATCATTGAGCCTGATGTATCGCCATTGCAAGTCCAAGGGCCCAATTCAACAAAACTGATGGCCAAGATTTTTGGAGATTGGGTAAACGATTTAGCTTTTTATAAATTCAAGGAACTAACACATGAAGGGATTCCGATGATTATTGCCAGAATGGGCTATAGCCGGGAACGTTGTTATGAAATATTTCTTCAAGATCACTCTAAAGGAAATGAATTATGGGAAATTCTTTGGCAAGCAGGTCAAGATCTCGATATAAGTGCAGGTACACCCAATGTCATTTTACGACTGGAGGGTGGAATACTGAGTTATTTAGCCGATATGGACAGAACCAATAACCCCTATGAAGTCGGGCTTGATTGGATGATTGATCTTGATCAAGAAGACGATTTTATTGGTAAAGAGGCTTTGCGTGAGATTAATCTCCAAGGCCCTACAAAAAGATTAATGGGTGCTGAAATTGAAGGTGACCCAATAACGGTTTTCAATGATGAGCATTGGCCTGTCTTCATTGGTGGCAAAAAAGCTGGGTCCATGCATGCATTGGTTTACTCACCAAGATTAGATAAGAACATATGTTATACGATTCTGGATATTGAACATGCCAACAGCGGTTGTGAGATAATTATTTCTTCGCCAGAAAAAGACTTTCTGGCAACTACAGTTAACCTTCCATGGTTTGAGAGGGCTTGAAATGAATCGTTTTGAACCGCCTATTAAGGATATGTTATTTGCTTTGGATCAATTCATTGGTCTGGAGAATATGAAAAATATAGAGGGATTAAAACAAGAGATTGACAAAGAATTTTTGTCTTCAATTTATGGCAGTGCAGCAGACATTGCATCAGAAGTGATAGCTCCTACGAACGTGGACGGTGATCGAATTGGAGTGAGCTTAAATGACGGTAAGGTTGAGGTCCCACCTGGCTATAAGGAAGCTTATGATGCTTATGTTGAAGGCGGTTGGCCAACCTTAAGTTTTAACCCTCACTTTGGTGGTCAAGGACTGCCTAGCTTAGTTTCAATGCCAATTAATGAAATGGTCATGGCAGCTAATTTTTCTTGGGCCCACTTGGTGTTGTTAACGAATTCAGTGATTAGAGGACTTGAATCCCACGCAAGCGAATCTTTGCAGAGCTTATTTCTTAGTAAGTTAATCTCAGGGGAGTATTCGGGCACCATGAATTTAACGGAACCGCAAGCAGGTTCAGATCTTTCCGTATTAAATACAACTGCGACCCAAGCAGGGGATCATTACAAGATTAGCGGTCAAAAAATATTTATTACTTGGGGTGAGCACGATCTCTCAGACAATATTATTCATCTTGTCCTTGCAAGATTGCCGGATGCTCCCGAAGGAGTTAAAGGGATCTCATTATTTTTGGTTCCAAAATACTTGGTTAATGATGACGGGAGTCTAGGTGAACGGAATAACCTTAAAGCTGTGTCGTTAGAGCACAAACTTGGAATCCACGGTTGTGCAACTTGCGTTATGAGTTATGAGGATGCAACCGGATATTTGGTTGGTGAGGTTAACCAAGGGCTCTCTTGTATGTTCACCATAATGAATGATGCAAGAATCGGGGTGGCATGTGAAAGCGTGGCTATAGCTGAACGCGCTTATCAACAAGCTTTATCTTACGCCAAGGAACGCGTTCAAGGCAGAACCGACGATCAATCAGATCGTGTGACTATTATTCATCATCCTGATGTTCGACGGATGTTATTGAAAATGAGATCACAAATAGAAGTCATGCGAATTCTTGTTTACCTAAACACTTTGGAATTAGATTGTGCTGAGAGTGATCATCAGCATAGCCTCAGAGCCGATCTGCTGACTCCAATAACAAAAGGTTGGTGCAGTGAATTGTGTCAGGAAATTACCTCCATTGGCATACAAATACATGGAGGGATGGGCTATGTCGAAGAAACAGGAGCTGCTCAGCACTTCAGAGATTCAAGAATTACCACCATTTATGAAGGCACAACGGGTGTTCAAGCTAATGACCTGATAGGTCGGAAAGTGATCAGAGATAATGGCTCAGAGCTAAAACGATTTATAGCAGAAATAGCCACGGAAATAGAGAGTTTTGATGCCGGGCAAGAGGATCTTCTAGACATTCAAAAAACAATGAAATCAGCCGCATGTGTTATTGAGAATTCTATTAATTATATTTTAGACTCACAAGCAGCCGACCCTTTCTTGGCTGGATCAGCAAGCTATAATTTTCTAATGTTAATGGGAACTTATACAGGAGGCTGGATTGCCAGCCGTTCAGCTAAATTGGCCATTCAAAATATAGAAGAAGGCAATGATATAGAGTTCCACCAAGCAAAGCTGGTCTCATCTACTTTTTTTATCGAGCAATGCTTGCCTATGATCCACGCTTACTCCAAAGCACTCATGTCGGGATCAAAAAGCACTATGATTCTTTCTGAAGATCAGTTTTAACTGACTAGAGCTCTAAACCCAAAATATTCTTTAAATCATTTTTATAGGTGTTATTTATGGTTTCCCATTCAATTTTCATCCACGGGGTGTAATTTTCTCTTGAATTTCTGATGCTGTCTTCCAACTCATCAGATTTTACAAATTTCCAGTCATCAATCTCTTCAGGATTGGCTTTGATCTCTCCGTCAAACAGGCCTACATAGACATGACATAGCTCATGTTCACTGCCTACATTTTTGTATTTTGCGTGATATATAAACTTATATAAATAGTGAACAGGGCATTCAATATTCAGCTCTTCTTTTAATCGTCTTTTGACAGCTGATTCCATATCCTCGTCTTTATAAGGATGACTGCAGCAGCTATTAGACCAGTGAAGATCCCAGAGTGGTTTGTTGGAGGCTCTTTTTTGAATCAGCAATTGGCCTAAGTTATCAAAGATAAAAACCGAGAATGCTCGATGAAGAGAGCCTTCTCCTTGATGACATTCAGACTTTGATTTGTAACCTAATTCTTTATCTGAATCATCAACAAGTATTAATAGGTCTTTCTTATTTTCTTGTGATGTTCGCTGATTAATCACGGATTATTGATTTCAAATACCAGGGTTTGACAGCCTTCTGATTCAATGGCCGCTTGGATTTTATCAGTATCTTCACACAAAGCAATCATAGCTCCGCCACCACCACCACCGGTTAATTTTGCACCTAGTGCACCCGATTCTCTTGCAATCATGATGAGTCTTTCCAGCTCTGGAGTGGACACTTGAAGTGTGTTTAATAAACCATGGTTCATGTTCATTAAGTGACCAAGTAATTCAAAGTCATTGTTTTGAATTGCCTGAATTGATTGCAACACCATCGAATCAATTTCATCAAAGACCTTTTCATAAACTGCCGTGTTGTTTTTCCAAAGATCTCTTACAAGACTTACAGTTTTTGCAGTGAGGCCTTCATTGGGAGTGAACCCAACCAATATAGAAAATGGTTGATTGATATTTAAGGGTTCAATCAATGGTTTGTCCCCACTTCGATAGATCATAGGGTAGCCTAGGGTGGCCATAGTGTTATCAATACCGCTTGGTTTACCATGGGCAATTTTCTCGGACTCAAATGCCATTTGGTTTATTTCATCTTGGGTTAATTCTAGGTTGAAATGATTGTTCAGCGCCTTAATGATTGAAACGGCCACGGCAGCAGACCCACCCAAACCCATTCCTCTGGGTATATCTGAGAAAACCTCAATTTTCATCCCGTGTTGATTTAGACCCATTTGATCCAAAATTAAGCCGGCTGGTTTTTCAAAGGATTGACGTTTCTCAGGATTTTTATCGAGTCTATATTCAACTCCCCATGAAGGGATCATGAGCAGTATGTCATCCTTTGTGTCTTCAACCTTGGTTCTGATGTTTACGGGAGCAGGAACGGCTATGGCATGCCTGCCGTAAACCACAGAATGCTCACCTAAAAGGATTACTTTCCCGTGTCCTATTCCCTCAACCGAATCAGAAATAGATATTTTTATGGATTTCTTTTTCAGATTTTTTATATCAGACGTTATTAATTCTTGAAGGATCTCTCTTGCTTTCCAAACTTTTATTTCGCCACTGAACATCAGTTTCTCAAGAACTTTATCAAACAAATGATGAGGGGTGTTTGCTGCTTTTACAACCGAGCGAGCATGTAATGTCATATGACCTTTTTGGATTCCATCGGTTGTCAGTGCTTTTAATGCTGAAAAGTTCTGCGCCAATCCCACTGCAGCCATCACTCTAGACAGCTCTGTTGCTGAGTCAACATTTAGAATCCTAAGATTAAGTGCAGCGGCTGGGTTTGATTCAATCGGAGCGCCAACAATCCCAACTTTAATGGGTAATTCAATTTGACCAACAAGATCACCGCTGTCATCTGTCGACCATTTGGATAGCGCTGTGTAACGACCGAGTCTTGAAGCATAGGCATGAGCTCCAGCTTCTATCGCCCTCCAATCATTTCCTGTGGCCAATGCCAGAGCATCAATTCCATTCATGATGCCTTTATTATGAGTGGAAGCTCGATAAGGATCAGCGTGTGCAAAATCAGAGGCAATGATGATTCCGTCTCTAACTCGTTCACCATCGTATCCTTTAATAGTTAGGGCATGGACTGGAATGGTTACTGATGCGGAGGCTAAAGATTGATCCGAAAGATTGGATAAGATTCTCAGGAATACCTTGCCTTCGGTTATGGATTCAACCAGAGCAGCGATTCCTTCACACATCCCGTTGACTAGATTTGCTCCCATGGCATCGACGGTATTAACATGCAAGTCAAGAATAAGCATCTCTCCATCGAATGATTCCATCGGGTAAGTTTTTATTTTGAAATCAACAGCTCCACCACCTCTAGCCACCATTCTAGGATGGAGGCTGTTTGCAAGGTTTAAAATTTCTTGTTTTCTATTAAGCAAATTGTTTCTAGCTTGCTCGATATTTTCTATGTTCACCACTTGGATTTGCCCAACTAATATTGGATCTGTTGTTTGTGCTGTAAATCCACCTCCTACTCGAGCTATTTTTGCAGCCGAACTTAATGCCGCTACTATTGATGGTTCTTCCACTGCTAGTGGCACCACATAATCTTTATTATTGATAGAGAAATTAAGACCTAAGCCCACAGGCATACCCATGACGCCGATAACATTTTCTATCATCTTATCGGCACTTTGAACATCAAGACGCTGCTGTTGACTTTTCAGCGTTCTATAATCTTCTTCAGAGATCAGACCCCTTTCAAAAACCGCTTTAATCCGATCCTTGATTGGAAGTTGATAAAAGTTTGGGAATCTTGATTTATCCATATGTTTCAACCGTTCAGGATGAAATAATGAACTTTTGATGTCTTGGATGCAACTAATTACGTGAAAAATAGATGACACTAGGTTAGATTAATGTGTATTAGTAATATGGTGGGATATGAGTAGGAAAAAACCCTGGTTAAAGAATTACCCGGAAAATACACCGGAAGAATTAGATTTTGATCCAAGAAAGACCTTGGTAAGGCTATTGGATGAATCTGAATTGAAGTATGCAAAAAATCAAGCATTCGTGAATTTTGGTGTTGGGATGAATTATCAACAAGTGTCAAATGATTCTAGGAGTTTTGCAGCTTACTTGCAGAATGTGTTGGGTTTAAAAAAAGGCGACCGCCTTGCAATTATGATGCCCAATCTATTGCAATATCCTGTGGCTGTTTTTGGAGCGCTGAGAGCCGGTTTAATTGTGGTAAATGTTAATCCCCTCTACACACCGCGAGAGCTTGAGCATCAGTTAAGAGATTCTGGAGCTAAAGCCATCCTTATTTTTGAAGGGTCCGCCCATGTTCTGCAAGAGATCATGGATAATGTCAGCGTTGAACACGTGATAATCACAAAAATAGGGGACTACCTGGGAACTCTCAGGGGCTCTTTTATGAATTTTATGGTTAAGTTTGTAAAACGTGGAATTAAAAGATATCGAATTCCCAAAGCCATAGGTTTTAAATCCACGCTCAACAGACCGGTAGCTGACTTCAATGAAACTTCAATTTCAATCAATGATTTGGCATTTTTGCAATACACTGGAGCCACCACTGGCCTGTCCAAGGGGTCAATGTTATCTCACGGTAATATTGTGGCAAATCTCGAACAATTGGATGCATTGTTGGTCGATGTTATTGACGATGAAGGCGACGATATATTTATCAATGCTCTGCCGATGTATCACATCTATTCTCTCGCAGTGCTGGTTTTGGCTGGTTACACCAAAGGAGGATTAAATGTTCTAATCACTAACCCTAGGGACACCACGGGATTTGTCAGAGAGATTAAGAAGTGGCCGTTTACTATTTTCAATGGTGTGAACACCCTCTATGAGGCACTGTTGAATCATCCAGAAATTAATACCGTGAATTTTGATGCCATGAAACTTTCAGGCACAGGGGGTTCCGCCTGCAGACGATCCACGGCTGAACGATGGCAGAAGCTTACCGGTAAGGTTCTATTGGAAGGTTACGGTTTATCAGAAACCTCGCCGAGTGTCAGTGCTTCGCCTCCTCATTTAACAGAATTTAATGGCAAAGTAGGGCTTCCAGTGCCAAGCACTGAGATTTCAATTAGGGACGATGACGGTAAAGAGGTAAGGCGGGGTGAACCAGGAGAAATATGCGTTAAAGGCCCTCAGGTGATGCAAGGCTACTGGCAGAATGAAGAAGCCACAGCAGAGGCTATCGACGAAAAGGGATTTTTTAGAACAGGCGATATCGGCACTCTAGATAAAGACGGTTTTTTAGAAATAGTGGATCGAAAAAAGGATATGATTTTGGTATCAGGATTCAATGTCTATCCGAATGAGATTGAAGATGTGGTCAGCCTGCATCCTGATATCGTTGAAGCTGCTTGTGTCAGCGTTCCGGATAAAAAAACAGGGGAGGCTGTTAAGTTATTTGTCGTTAAGAGCAACCAGAGCTTAACTGAAAAAGAGATCATCTCTCATTGCTCTGAGAATTTGACTGCGTATAAAATTCCAAAGCAAATTGAATTCATTGATGAGTTGCCAAAAACCAATGTCGGTAAGGTCTTAAGAAGAGCTCTTAGAGAGTAATTCCTCCAGGGCATTAGTGCTCTTCGATTTGTCATTCACTAGAAATACAGTCTCATAATGCACTCAGCAACGCAGGCTGGTCGGTCTTGTCCTTGCACTTCAACAGAATACTCCTCTACCAATTCGAGGCTGCCCTTAACTTCTTCAATAGACAGCAACGTGCAATTAGATCGAATCTTGCTGCCAGAAATCACTGGCCCAGGGAACCTAAGTTTATTGATACCATAGTTGATGATATTTTTTGTACCGGGAAATGGAGGGTCATTTGGATTCACTAGTCCTCTTAACTTTGGGTATAGGGAAAGAGTAAAGTAACCGTGAGCTATGGTTGCTTTGAAAGGTGATTCTTTAGCTGCTCTTTCCGTGTCAATATGTATCCATTGATGATCATCAGTCGCCTCTGCAAATGCGTTAATCATGTCTTGAGATATTTCAACCCAATCGCTTTGATGAATCACTGTGCCAATCTTAGATTTAAATTCTTCAGATGCTGTTTCAATACTCATAATTTCTCCATGTTTTTGAACAATTGAAACCAAATCCTATCAAAATAAGAATGTTTATTCTGAGAAGTTCAGGGTTTTTTATGATTTTTATAACTACTGTTTTAGATGATATAATGACCCTGGTTCTGCTAAGCTGACACCAGAGAAAAGATATGTCAGTACTAAGAAAATTTATTTTTATATGTACCGTTATTGCCCTTAATGGTTGTTCGGTACCACAGATGTCTGCTCCTTCAGGGTCTTCGTCACCGAGTCAATCAAGCGGGGCGCAATCACCGTCTATGCCATCATCGAGTTCCGGGTCACAGTCCAGTTCAAGTGGAGGTATGTCGTCTCCTTCATCTCAAGGATCAAGCAGTGCCTCATCTTCACAATCCAGTTCATCATCACAAACTCAATCTGACTCTGGTAATCAGTCATCCAGTGCTGACGGCTCAACAGACATCGATCAAGGTAATAACACAGGTGCCAATGCGTCTACACAAGGCTCAATGAATCAATCAAGTTCTTCTGGAGCTTCTTCTGAGATGGGTTCAGATCAATCTGCTTCTTCAATTTTTGATGAATCTTTAGGTGATTTTGATAGTGAAATGGCAGGCGAAAGAGTCATTATAGCAGCTGCAAATCAATCGCTTGGTGGCATGACTGCACAAGAGAATGCAGATGCTGCAACCGTTCAACAAGGAGGATTAGACGGACCCTTGGATATGGAATCTGGTCAATCGCCGGAGGCGAATAGCTCAGAAACCGTAGGTCAAAACAAAGATGAGGATAGCTCAGAGAATCAGATGGATCAGAGCACAGATTCGACATCCAGTGACCAGGAAAAAATAAAGGAACGGATACCAGATGATATACCTATGGATGGAACTGGAGAGGACGTGATTGCAAGACAAATCAGAGAAGCAGCAGTGCAAGAGGAGGATCCTATAATCAGAGAAGCGCTTTGGGATGAGTACAGAAAACACATGGGCATTAAAAAATGAAAACAATTAATCTTCATGCAATCAATATAGGCTTAAAAAGCACCATGGCGGCATTGATTTGCATTTTTGCCCTCACTGTTACGCATGCTAAAACCATTCAATATGAAAAAGTGGGTCTTGAACGTGCCCAAATAGAGCTTCCTTCAGAAGAGCTTCTTGATATTGGTATTTTGCTCTTTGATCCAAACCTTCCTGAGGAGGAGGATGATTTTATTTTCCCGGAGATTAGAAAAGCTGAGGCTAGATATATGCCTTTTCATTTAAAGAGAACACTTCAAGACACTGGGTTTTGGGGTGGAGTTTGGGTATTACCTGAGATTTCTGAAGCCATTGATCTTATTGTGACTGGAAGAATTGAACGTTCTGATGGTTTAGATGTTTCTATTAGGATAGGCGTTTGGGATATCACAGGAAAGGAATGGATTAACAAAGTGTATTCATCGACAATTGCTCAAAGCTCATACAGCAAAAGAAGGGATTTAACACAAGACCCTTATCAGAATGTTTATAACAAAATTGCCAATGATTTAGTGAAGATTAGACAACAGTTTGAAACCGAGGAACTGGAGAGGATTAGTGAAATAGGCGATATACGATTTGCAGCAGAACTTATACCAAATGTTTATGAAGAATATTTAATTAAGAACAAAAAAAATATTTATCAAGCACAACGCTTACCTGATGATGGGGATACGATTATGCAGAGGGTCTATAATATTCAAGAAAGAGAATTTCTCTTGTTGGACACTCTCAACGAATATTATGCACAACTCTATGAGAACATCTCACAACCCTATGAAGATTGGAGAAAGCTTTCTAGAGAGGACATGATCACCTATCAAGAATTGAAAAAATCAGCAAGAACAAGGCAGCTTCTTGGTGCAGCCGCTTTATTGGGAGCACTTGCTTCAGACGGTGATAGTCAAGCGAGCAGTTCAATGAGACAAATGGCAATCTACGGCGGCATGGAAGCAATGAAAAGTGGGTTTGGAAAGGCATCAGAAGCAAAAATATACAAAGAATCCATGAAAGAGCTTGGCGCTGCTTTTGATACCCAAGCAGAGCCTATGATCATTGAGTTGGAAGGTCAAACCATCCGCTTAACCGGTAATGCTCAAGAAAAATTTCTTGAATGGAGGAAATTGCTTAAACAGATTTATATTGATGAGACCGGTTTTCAAATTTCAGATTCATCAGTTCAGTAACATAAGCCATGAAAAAGACCAGTCCTGAAGAATCAGAGTCTATTGAATTAACCAAGGATCAATCTGAAGGAAAAACTATCCATCAGAAAAGACTTGACCGTCAAAGTCAGCGACAAGTCAAAGCAGCCACAGCTTATTCTTTGCTCTCAGTCTTAGCAATAGTTCTTATTGTTGTGGTTTTTGTGCTTCCAAGATTTGTAGCTGAGAATGAGGAGCCTGTTCCAGAACAGGGTTTAGAGGATCAAGCCACTGGGGTCTTTTTAGATGAGGCTGTTTTGTCGCAAAAACCAATAGCTGAAGCACTATTATCTGAAATGCTCAGTAAGATGGATGATCTCAAATCAAGCGGCGTTCAATTATGGGCTCAAGAACGGTGGGCAAGCATTAAAAACCTTCAATCCCAGGGGGACGAAGCATACCTTAACCGAGTCTATGATGTGGCTGCTGCGAGTTATCGAGATGCAATGCAGTTGCTCACAGATCTTGAAATTGCAATACCCAGTACTTTAGACAATGCTCTCAAAGAGGGACAAAAATTTATACTTGAGGGTGATAAAGACCAAGCAATAGCAAATTTTGAAACGGCATTAGCCATAGACGGTGGCAATGAATTAGCCCGGAAAGGCCTTGACCGTGCTTTAAAGCTAGACAAGGTTATTGAATATACGCAGTTAGGCGAGAGTTTAAGTGAACAAAGACTATGGAGTGAATCGATAACAGCTTTTGAAAAAGCATTAGTCATTGATCCCAAATGGACAAAAGCCGAGCAAGGTTTATTAAAGGCGATCTTAGAAAATGACAAGGAGCTATTTCAATCCTCTCTCTCTAAGGGGTATGCCTTAATGAAGGAAGAAAAATTTGATGAAGCTGAAACAGCTTTTCAAAAGAGTCTGGAGATTGATCCTGAATCGAAAGAAGGACAGCAAGCAATTGAAGAACTAGAGATTCAGAGAAGAACCTCATTGACAAAATCTCTTAAATATAAAGCATTGATCGCTGAGGTTAATGAGGAATGGGATGATGCAAAATCATATTACGAAACAATACTAAATTTCGATCCTAATATTGGAGAAGTAAAAGAGAGCCTCTTGAGAGTGAATCGTCGGATCAGTTTATTAAGCCAGATGATTTCTTTTGTGGCACAAGCTGATAATCTCAATGACGACAAATTATTTGATCAAGCTCAGCAAGTTCTAATCCAAGCCCAGTCTATTATGAATAAGGGCCCAAACATGACCCAACAAATCAGCGAGTTAGAACAGACCTTGAGGGTTGCATCCACACCGGTTGAAGTGACTCTAATCTCGGACTTAAAAACCGAGGTAATGTTGTACAAAAAGGGCAAATTTGGTCAATTTGAACAAAAACAAATCATGCTTAAACCCGGTGTGTATACAGCAAAAGGAACCCGTATTGGTTATAGGGATACCACATTGAGATTTAAAGTCAGTCCTGAGAGCTCAGATCAAAGATTTATAATTATATGCAGAGACAAAATATGAGAATTATTTTAAATGAATCAGGCAATCCAAGGTCATTAAGCCAAGAGGATATCCCTATAAGGATAGGCACAGATCTTAACTCTGACATTAGGATTTCAGGTTCACTTTCATTGGGTGTTACTATGATTATTGATCTTATCGATGATCGACATGTTCTGCAGAAAATTAATTCAAAGCTCAAAGCTACAATTAATGGAGATCTGTTCACCGGTAATCATTGGGTCAGTGATGGCGATCAATTGGAGGTGTTAGATAAGTTAATTACTTTCAAGCTTTCTTCAGAATTGTTGGAAATTATTGTAAGCAATGTTTCAACTGAGGACCAACCAACTCAATTTCAGAAAAGACAAAGTGCCAGCATTTTTCAGAAAAAATTTTTTCAAAGGTCTGCGATTGTCTTCGGTCTTCTATTAACTTATTTTTTGTTTTATTTATTTACCTCTAAAGCTGTAGAAATTAAGACAGAACCTCCAGACGCGAGAGTCTCTGTTTCTGGGGGGTTTTTCCCGCATTTAAAAATTAGCGGCAGATTTTTACTTCGACCCGGTTCCTATGAAGTCTCTTATGCTCGATCTGGCTATTTCCCCGGAAGCTTGGATATTGTAATCAATGAGGAATCCTCACAAGTTATTGATATTAATTTAGAAAAAACTCCAGGTAAAATTATATTTAAGACTCGACCCGATGTTGAATTTGAACTTTATCTGGACGGAAAAAGAGCCGTGCCAGAGCTTAATTTTTTTTATGTCGAGGCTGGAACAAGAGATGTTGAGTTACGCTTTGAAAAATATTTCCCTATCAAAAAGGAATTGGTCATCAATGGAATGGATGAACAACAAGAATTTATTTTTGACCCCGAACCTGCTTGGGCTGATGTTCAGATAGACAGTGATCCTAGTGGAGCTGAAATTTTTATCGACGATCAGAGCAAAGGAATCAGCCCAATTGATTTGGATATCGTGCAAGGTAGTCACAGACTGTCCATTCGAAAATCAGGGTATAAGGATCTTGACTCAGAGCTAACGGTTCAAGCCAGAGAAAACATGATCATGGAGCCCTTTGAGTTAGCCCGACTTGATAGTAAGCTGCGAATCATAACCAACCCTGAAGGGGCATCAGTAAACTTAAACTCGGTTTATTTGGGCATGACCCCTATCAACGTGAGTCTAGAGCCACTTGTACCTCATTTAATTAGCTTATCTAAGCCAGGGTTTCGGACCCAAGAAAGCAGCATTGAATTGGACACCGTTGAAACATTAGGATCCATGGGTAGAGAGTTTGATGAATTAACAGTCGATCTCCAACCAATTTTTGGGAATGTAAATATAGAGGGCACAAAAGATGCTTTGCTGATGATCGACGGTGCAACAATAGGGAAAATACCTCTCAAAGTAAGCTTAATAGCAAAAGAGCAAAGCTTGACCGTTCAGAAAGAAGGGCTAGTAACTCAAGAAATTAAAGTGAAGCCAACTCCTGGGTTTGATCAGACATTAAATATTAGATTGTTAACTCCAGAAGAGACCGTTTTGGCTGCCATGCCTCAATCCCTGAAGACGTCACAAGGCCTTGAGATGCGATTAATATCTCCTGGGAAATTTATAATGGGAACCCCGAGGAAATCACAAGGTCGACAATCAAATGAGAGTGAGAGATTAATTGAAATCACCAAACCCTTCTATGTAGGCACTCGTGAAATCACCAATAATGAATTTAGAGCATTTAGTTCAAAACACACTTCAGGAGCTGAATCTTACAGAGAGCTGTCTAACGGATTTCATCCAACAGTGATGGTGACATGGGAAGACGCTGCTAAATTCTGTAATTGGTTGAGTGAAAAGGAATCTCTAAATTCAGCCTATCGATTGGTTGATGGTACATATAAATTGATTCGACCGATAACCAATGGTTATCGTCTCCTAACGGAAGCTGAGTGGGAGTGGGTTGCAAGATATAACGGGGGAGGTGGCAAGCAAAAATACCCTTGGGGTGAAAGCATGCCGCCTAAAGAGAATTCTGGAAATTATGCTGATGAATCTGCTGAGAGCCTTATGACCAATGTCCTGTCAAATTATTGGGACGGTTATCCGGTGTCTTCCCCGAGCAATAAATTTGAACCAAACAGTATTGGTATCTATGATTTGGGCGGCAATGTGTCTGAATGGGTTAACGATTATTACTCCACAATGAATAGAGAAGTTAATCAGCTTGATCAAGACCCGCTTGGTCCTGAAGAAGGAAGTATGAGGGTGATCCGTGGATCAAGTTGGCGACACTCCACCATCACCGCGTTAAGGTATGCTTACCGAGACTATGGTACACAAGGCAGATTAGATGTTGGTTTTAGAATTGCAAGGTATACTGAAAACGAATAAATTAAAGATCATGAAAGAAAAAATAGTAATAACTCTAATCATGCTGACATTTAGCCTTGGTATGGGGGCGGCATATTCCCAGTCTAAAGAAGAAACAGCTCCGGGTGTCAGCACGAATAAGACGCAAGAAAAGATCGATCAAGAAGTACAACAGGAATTAGACAGAATACAGGCTGCTTATGAAGAAGATGCTCTTGAGGAATTTATTCCTTCAGAACCCTTATCTGCAGATGTTTCAGTTAGTTTTCCGTCAGATATATAACTAGGAGACCTATGAACACACAAAATCTTTCAAAGGAATTTTTATATCAAGGATTCGCATTAATTCTCTCCATTATTTTGGTGCATGCTTTTTATGTCTCAGTTGTTCGACCTGAAGCCGCCTCAATTATTCAAGAACAACAGGCAATGATCCAACAAGATATTAACTATGTTCCGGAACGCTCTTTTTATGTCATCGTTAGGGATTTTGAGCAGGAGGCTTGCTTTATTCTTATGCTTTGGGCGTTTGCTATCATGATTCTTAAGGCGCAATCATCGATTAACGAAAGAAGGTTGTTGCAAGAAGATCTAATCCCGATTCGCGAGGGACAGAGCATCAAACCTGAGGACGCCAGTGATTTTCTAAGGCAATTACAAAATTTACCTGAATCTAAACAAGAGCTTTTTTTGCCGCGTATTCTTATCAACGGCTTAAAGCGTTTCTCCACCACAAAAAATGTCCAAGATGTTTCCACATCAACTCACACAATGGTTGAATCCGAAGCTGATCGACTGGAATCAGAGTTATCGATGATTCGTTATATCGCTTGGGCAATTCCGTCGATTGGTTTTATTGGGACAGTCAGAGGGATTGGTGCCGCTCTTTCTTTGGCCCATAGAGCTGTGGATGGGGATATCAGTGGTGTGACTCAAAATCTAGGTATAGCTTTTAATTCAACCTTTATTGCTCTTTTGATTAGCATTGTGATTATGTTCTTGGTGCATCAACTCCAATTACTCCAAGAGCGACAAATATTCGAGACCGAAGGTTACTGCGATCAAAATCTTATTACTCATCTGAAGGGAGAGTAATGGCAGTTATTTATGGCTAGAAGGCAATTTAGCGTTTTCAACTTATCATTCCTTGATGTGATCTCATGCGGTTTTGGAGCAGTGATTCTGTTCTTTATGATTATAAATTCTCAGGTCAAGAATCGCAGTGATCAGGCAAGCACACAACTGCAGTCAGAAACTAAGCTTCTGGAAGAACAAATTTTTGATGAGCAAAAACAATTGGTGAGACTCAATAATTCATTAGACAAAACTGAAAAAGAAAACACACTTATACAAGGCAGCGTTAATGAATTACAACAAAAGTTAGAACAGTTATTGAAAGAGATTGAGTTCTATGAAAATAACTCACTTGCTTCAGAGAACGATATCAAGCGACTCCAATCTGATATCCAACAGTTAATGGAATCCAATAAAAGAATGAGTGCTCAGGCCGCCATAGAAGCATCTGATCCAGGAAGATCTTTAAGAGAATTTATCGGTGAAGGGAATCGTCAATATCTGACTGAGTTGAAGTTGGGAGGCAAACATGTTCTTTTTTTGGTTGACGCATCAGCCAGCATGTTAGGCAGAACTTATGTCAATGTTATTCGTTACAGAAACATGCAGGACAGCCAGAAAGTCAAGGCACCTAAATGGCGACAAACAGTAAGCAGCGTTGACTGGTTAACCACTCGTTTAAAAGAGGGAACGAAGTTTCAAATCTATACATTCAATGAATCCACAGTCAGTGTAATCGAGGACTCAGAAGGTGATTGGCTCGAAGTAACAGATGGAACCACCATTACAAAAGCCATGAATCAATTGAGATCAACGGTTCCTCAAAATGGCACAAGCCTTATCAAAGCTTTTGAAATGATTGACAACCTTGATCCCAGACCCGATAACATCTTTTTATTGACAGATGGTTTGCCGACTCAGGGGAAGCGTAACTCAAGCCCTGGTACCATGGTTAAACCAGAACAAAGAATAAAATATTTTGATCAAGCACTTCGAGAGCTCCCTCCCATTCCGGTCAATGTGCTTTTATTTCCTATGGACGGAGACCCCTTTGCAGCAGAGGCTTATTGGCGGCTTGCCATTCGCTCCAGAGGAAGCTTTATGGCTCCATCAAGGGATTGGCCATAATGAGAAAAAGACGAAATATGGAGACCTTTAATCTCTCTTTTTTAGATGTGGTTTGTTGTGGGTTTGGAGCCGTGATTTTACTGCTCGTTATTACTAAGATTTATGAACCGGTGACCATTGAAAAGAGTCGTGAAGACTTGCAAGAGTTAATAGTAAAGTTAGAACAAGAGCTTAATGAACTCAGAGGTGATTCCACGGTTCTGAATCGAGATCTCAAAGAAATTGAGGAGCAACTCTCAGACAATAAAAAGAAAAAGAATAAACTTGCCGGCGACCTCTCAGAAATGGAAGGAGAGTTCAGTGCAACCCGATCAATGTCAGAGGAGTCCACAGGAACAATGAACAGCTTACTATCGGCCAAACAGGCATTAACGGAAGAGATGAAGAGACTGCTCAAAGATTACAATCCCATGGACGACTCAACTGTTGGAGGTATTCCGGTAGATAGCGAGTATATAATTTTTGTTATTGATACTTCTGGCAGTATGTATCAAGGACCGTGGAACCTAGTTATAGAAAAGATTACTGAAACTCTAAGTGTCTATCCGACAGTTAAAGGCATCCAGGTTCTAAATGACGAAGGTGAATATATGTTTGGAACCTACAGCGGTCGATGGATCCCAGACTCGCCAGAAATCAGAAGAAACATTACTCGAACACTTCAATTTTGGAACCCTTATAGCGATTCAAGCCCTGTGGAAGGAATCACAGAAGCAATCAGCACGTTCTATGAGGAAGATAAGCAAATTAGTATCTATGTTTTTGGAGATGATTTTCCCAGAGGTTCGGTTGAGGCAGTTTGTCGATACGTCTCCCGGATTAATAAAGCAGATCGTTTTGGCAACCGTTTGGTTAGAATACATGGTATAGGTTTTCCTACTCAAGCAGGAACCTCAAATGGAGCACGATTTGCACATTTAATGAGAAAATTATCAGAACAGAATGGAGGCACATTTGTTGCCATTCCTCATTTATAAACCAGGAGAAGTCAATGAGTATCAATGATCTAGAAAATAAGCGATGCGTACCCTGCGAAGGAGGTGTGGAGCCTTTAGATATGGCTGCTGCACAACAGATAGCTCAAGCCATTGACCCAGAATGGAAAATTTCAGAAGACGCAAAGGAAATTTCTAAGGAATTTAAGTTTTCAAATTACAATAAAACAATCTCATTTGTTAATGCTGTCGCATGGATTGCTGAAGCAGAAGATCATCATCCTGATTTAACGGTTAAATATGGATCTTGTATGGTTGTTTATTCAACCCATGCTATCGGTGGACTTTCAGAGAACGACTTTATTTGTGCTAAAAAGATAGACAATATTCTGGCTTAGACTCCCAGATAAAACTCGTGTGAATGATTTGGAAGCAGATAAGGTATGACCTTCATATGGTGCTCCTTGCTTAAGCTTCTACCAAAATTAATCCGATCTTGAATTGAATTCCATTCTTCAATCATAACAAAGTGCTCACCATGATCATGATCTTCTTCAGGGGTGTTCGCTAGTTCTTCTTTTGAATAGGTTTCACGGACTGCCTGTACCATTGCACCTGTTTTAGCACGGAATATTTTTCTGCCAATAAAACCTTCTGCTTCTTCATATAGGGGCTGAAGCTCTTTATAGTATTTTTCTACCTCATCAGCATGATCTTCTTTTGCATAAATTGTCACAATGTAAGTTTCCATTTGATTACACCTATAATATGAATGAAACTTAATATTAAATGACAAGCAAAAAAAGTAAATATTAGATTGATTGACATTCACAACATACTAAATGCCAATGACGTCCTAGCAGGAGTCACCCGAGAAACGCCAGTCCTGTTTTCTAAGGAACTGAACAAGCAGCTAGGGATAAATCTCTTCTTAAAAGCGGAATGCAATCAAATCAACGGGTCCTTTAAATCCAGAGGTGCCTATTTTGCTATGCATCAATACTTTCAAGACAATGAAAAAAAAGATGTTGTTGCTTTTTCATCAGGCAATCATGCCCAAGGTGTCGCTCACGCTGCCAATCTTATGGGGGTGGATGCAACCATTGTTATGCCTGAGGATACACCTAAAACAAAAATAGAGAAGACCAAGTTATTGGGGGCAAAGATAGTTTTTTACAATCGATATAAGGAATCAAGACAAGAGATCGCACAAAAGATTGCTACGGAGACAGGAGCCTTTCTCATACCAGCATACGATGCCTATGATGTGATCTCAGGTCAAGGAACTGCTGCACTTGAAGCGGTGCATCAGATGGCAATTATCGAGGAGCACATCGATGCCTTTATCTGTCCTGTGGGCGGCGGCGGTTTAATTGCTGGATGCAGTGTGGCCATTAAACATTATTTTGAACAGAGCCAGATTATTGGTGTCGAACCTGAAAACTTTAATGATACACAGTTGTCCATGAAGGAAGGCAAAAGAGTATCAATCGATATCAATCAAAAAACTCTATGCGATGCTCTCATGGCAAAAACACCTGGAGAATTAACCTTTCCAATCAATCGGGATCTTTTAACCAAGGTGGTTACCGTTAGTGAAAAGCAAATCAAGGCAGCCATGGGGTTTGCTTTTAAAGAATTTAATCTTGTTGTCGAACCAGGCGGTGCAGTAGGCCTAGCTTTTGCCATGAACCATACATTTACTAGGAAGAATGCGAATGTTTTGATCTTGTTGAGCGGGGGGAATATTGATTCAAATCGTTTCAATGAATTAATAAAATAAGTATTGATGTCTATTATTTTTAATCGTAGTCTTAACCATCTATTTTTCCGAGAAAGCATACAGTGAATAACAGCAATAAAGAGAATCGAATTATTGAAGCTAGAAATCCAAGAACCGGTGAAATGGATTTTTCATTTACCGCTACATCCAGAACTGAAATTGAAACTATTTCAAATGAGATTCGCTCCAATCAGTCAAAATGGGCTTCCTTGACCATTGACCAAAGGGCAGAAGCACTTAAAGAATGGGCGGATATTGCCTCTAATGATCAAGACTTGGTGGAAGCGTTGATTGTCGACACCGGCCGATACTTTATAGCTACTGCAGAAATAGGCAGATTATCCGATTCAATAGATGCGTGGCATATGATCGGACGCCAAATCTTTGCTGAAAAGGATTCAATACAATCTTCGGCCCCCAGCGTGATCTATAAACATCAATATAAACCCTTTGAAGTGGTAGGTATCGTTGGCCCTTGGAATTTTCCTTTTTTGATTTCATTGATCGACCTCTTACCGGCATTAATGGCAGGTTCAGCCACCATAACCAAGCCAAGTGAAATAACTCCAAGATTCATTCAGCCTCTTCAAGACACGCTAAAAAAAGTTCCAGAATTACATGCCGTTTGTCGATATGTACAGGGCGACGGTCAAACAGGCCAGGATTTAATTGATAATGTGGATGCGGTTTGTTTTACCGGCAGCGTGAAAACCGGGAAATTAGTCTACGAAAGCGGTGCTAGAAATTTTATCCCCGTATACGCTGAACTCGGCGGTAAAGACCCGGTTATTGTGACGGAGAATGCTGACCCCAAGGACAGTGCGAAAATTATTCTAAGAGCTTCAGTACAAGCAACAGGCCAAGCTTGTCAGTCAATTGAAAGAGTTTATGTTCACGAATCCATTGCTGAAGATTTAATCAATGAGTTGGTTCGGCTAGCAGATGAGGTCAAGCTTAATTATCCCAATATAAGGGAAGGGCATATAGGTCCTTTAATATTTGACCAACAAGCCCATGTTATTGAATCCCATATCACTGATGCGATTGATAAAGGTGCCACTGTACTAACCGGTGGAGAGATAGAGTCTCATGGCGGTGGAAAATGGATCAGACCAACAGTGATGAAAGATGTTGATCATTCAATGAAGGTTATGATCGATGAAACCTTTGGGCCTGTCATTCCTGTGATGACCTATCGCGATGTTCAGGAAGCCATTAATTTGGCTAACGACACTCGATACGGACTATCCGCAGCTGTCCTAGCAGGCAGTGTAGAAGAGGCAAATGAAATTGCCCTTAAAATCGATGCAGGCGCTATTACAATTCAGGATTGTGGAGCCACCACTTATGTCTTCGATGGAGAGAAGAACTGGTTTAAATATTCAGGGATTGGTGCTTCACGAATGGGTGAGATGGGAATGTTAAGATTTTTTAGAAAAAAAGTTCTCTACACTCAAACCGGAGAAACTCACGATATCCATGCCATGGGAGAACGCTAGGATATTTAGAACATGGCTTTAGGATCAATCGGTTCTACTTCTGGATCTTTGCTTCTGCTTTCAATATGATCACCGGTGATCATTTGACCGTAAGACATTCCCGGCCCAACCATTGGGAACACCATGGCATCTGGGTCTATAACCACTTCAAGAAAAGCAGGTTTTGGAGTCTCAATGAACTCTTTTAAGGTTGCTTTGAGTTGGTTTTTATCTGTCAGTCGTTCAGCGTATTCAAAACCGTCTGATTTTGCAGACGCAACAAAATCTTTCTTATGAAGAGTTTTATCGCTTGCCGATAGTCGACCCCCGTAATAAAGTTTTTGCCACTGCTTAACCATGCCATCTCCGGAATTATTCAGCAGCAGAATTTTGATCGGTAGATCATATGTTGTCACGGTTTCCATCTCGCCTAGATTCATTCTTATGCTTCCGTCCCCGTCCACGTCGATAACGACTTTATCCGGATGGGCAAACTGTGCTCCTATTGCTGCAGGCAACCCAAAACCCATTGTTCCCATGCTTCCAGAAGTTAACCACTGTCTGGGTTCTTTAAAATCAAAGTATTGGGCAGACCACATCTGATGCTGGCCTACGCCGGTTGAAACAATAGCATTTCCTTTGGTTAATTGGTTTATCTCCTCCAAGACCATTTGAGGTTGGATTAAATCTGTTGTTCTATCAAAGTCCAAGGGATGCTTAGATTTTAATTCTTGGATCTCATCGTTCCATTTGACAAAGTCACAATTAAAATTGATTTTGTCAGCATAATTCAATAGATCCGCCAAGGCCTCTGATAAATGACCAATGTGTGACCAGTCTGTCTGTTTGACTTTGTCAATTTCAGAGGCATCAATATCAAAGTGTGCAACTGTTTTGGCTTTAGGTGCAAACTCTTTAGGCACTGCCGCTACTCGGTCATCAAATCGAGACCCTAAAGCTATGAGGAAGTCACAATCTTCAACTGCATAATTTGCAAAGGCCGTGCCGTGCATGCCCAGCATTTTAAGAGATAATTCAGATTGAGTATCTATGGCTCCTATGCCCATAAGTGTCGTTGTTACAGGAATTTGGAAGCGTGTCGAGAACGCTCTCAATTCTTCTGATGCACCTGCAGCTATGGTTCCACCCCCAGAATAAATCAAGGGTCTTTTTGATGATTTCAGGTAATTAAAAAAACGCTCACATTCGTCATCACTTAAGCGGTTGTTTTGAATGGCCTTCAGTCGTTCTCTATAGGCATTAATATTAAGCGTTGAGCTAGAATCAAATTCAATAGTGCTTGTTTGTATATCTTTTGGTATATCCACGATCACAGGACCGGGTCTTCCTGAGGTGGATATTTCGAATGCGGCCCTAATCGTTGCAGCCAACCGATCTGCATCCGTAACCAGAAACACATGTTTGGCCACAGATCCCATAACACTTGTGATAGGAGCTTCTTGAAATGCATCACTGCCAATGGATGAACGATTAACTTGTCCGCATATCACAACCATTGGAATTGAATCAGCCATAGCGTCTCTAACGGGTGTGACCGTGTTGGTTGCCCCAGGACCTGAGGTAACCAATACAATTCCAGGTTTGCCGCTGGCTCTTGAATAACCTGAGGCCATAAACCCTGCGCCTTGCTCATTGGCAGGTACAATCAGCGGTATCGGATTGTCTTTATGTTTCTCATTGTATTGGAAGACGGCATCGTAGGTTGGTAGAATCGCTCCACCACTGTAACCAAAAATCATTTCAACTCCTTGTTCCGCAAGGACTTTAATAATGATCTCTGAGCCTGTCATTGTTTGTTTATTTGTCATTTCACCCAACTATTCACAGTGTTATTACAGTCTGTCATAATCTTGAGGAAGACACCTTACTATAAACCAGATTGAAAAGTAATACTGATTACTAACTTCATTTGTTGATGGAACCATGTACAATCCTTTCTTTGTGTAATTAAATTAATAAATAAATCAATGAAACATACGATAGCCATATTAATGCAAAACGAATCGGGCGCACTGACCCGAGTGGCTTCTATGTTCTCAACCAGAGGTTACAACATTGATTCATTGAGCGTTGCCCCGACTGATAAATCCTCCATTTCTAGACTGACCCTAGTCACCGAGGGCTCAGACGAAGTGATAGGGCAGATTATAAAACAACTCTACAAACTGATTGACGTCATTGATGTTCTAGATATCAGTCAGCAAGACCATATAGAACGAGAATTAATGATGGTTAAACTGAGTGTTAATCCAGACAAAGAAGATGCCATAAAAACCATTCTTTATGACTATTCAGCAAAAATTGTGAACGACAAGGACGATTTGTTAATTGTAGAGGCTATGGCAGACAGTGCAACCAATGACGACTTACTGAATCAACTTAAAACTATTAGTAAGTTAATCGCCGTTGCTCGAACAGGACCTCTTTCCCTCGCCAAAGGCGACTTAAAGATTAATCTGAAATTTTAAAGCTACCTTTCATGATTGCATAATGGCCTGGAAAGGAGCAGAAGAAGGTATAATCCCCATCTGAATCCAGTGATTCTGTAGAGAAAGTCACCGAGGTTTCTTCGCCTCCACCAATCATCGATGAAGCAGCAATGACTCTAGGATCTCCGAGAGGAACATAATTAGAAGCAGGGCCTGCAGCACCACCTGCTTGAGCCACAGCCATAAAGTCGTTGGTTCTTGTTAACACCCAATTATGGCCCATAATATTAGCCGCGAGTTGACCTGTGTGTTTTAAATTTATTGTAACTTCAGGGCAATTTGCATTAATAACTATTTCATTAAGGTTGAACTGAAGCATATCATTGCCTTCAATCATAATTTCGCAAGATTCTGCAAACAGATGATTGCTGTAAGACAGGATGATCATTGCGAGAGCAGCTTTTAAAATTTTCATAATTAATTTCTCTTGGTTCTTAGGGTAATTTCGTGATGCAAAGTAACTGCAAAATTAGTTCATATTGTTGATCAGTGTATCCCCAAACTCACTGCATTTTATTGGATCAACACCATCGATTAATCTAGCAAAATCATAGGTTACAGTTTGATTCTGTATGGAAGTGTCCATGGCTTTAATTATCAAATCAGCAGCTTCATTCCAATCAAGATAGCGAAGCATCATTTCTCCAGACAAGATAACAGAACCAGGATTGACCTTATCTTGGTCAGTGTATTTAGGCGCCGTTCCGTGAGTGGCTTCAAAGACAGCATGTCCGGTGAGATAATTGATATTCCCTCCAGGCGCTATACCTATGCCTCCAACTTGTGCTGCTAATGCATCCGATAGATAATCCCCATTCAAATTCATCGTTGCAATGACGTCAAATTCTGATGGTCTTGTAAGTACTTGCTGTAAGGTAATGTCAGCGATTGCATCTTTGACCAGAATGGCACCATTTTCAATAGCTTCATTTTGCTCTGCATTTGCGGCTTCTTCTCCGTGTTCAGATTTGGTTCTTTCCCATTGATCCCAGGTGTAGACATGATCTCCAAACTCTCTTTCTGCGAGAGCGTAACCCCAGTTTCTAAAAGCGCCTTCTGTATATTTCATGATGTTACCTTTATGCACAAAGGTTACTGATTTTCGATTATTTTTTACTGCGTACTGAAAAGCCGATCGCAATAATCGCTCTGAGCCATCAATGGAAATCGGTTTGATGCCAATGCCTGAGTTATCAGGGAATCTTATTTTTGAATACTCATCAGGAAATGACTCTTTCAGCAGTGACAGGAAATTGCTGTTTGTCTCAGAGCCTTGCTCAAATTCAATACCTGCATAGATGTCTTCAGTGTTTTCTCTAAAAATGACCATGTCGACTTTCTCCGGTGTTTTTACCGGTGATGGGACCCCTTGAAACCATCTAACTGGTCTGAGGCAGACATAGAGATCCAGTAATTGCCTTAAAGCGACATTTAATGATCTCATGCCACCGCCAATTGGTGTGGTTAATGGCCCCTTAATCGAGACCAGATAATCTTGGCATTTTTCTATGGTGTCATCAGGCAACCAATTGTTAAACTTTTTGAAGGCCTTTTCCCCAGCATAGACTTCTAACCAATGAATTTTTTTTTCGCCGTGGTAAGCCTTCTCGACTGCGGCATCTATAACTCTTACAGCGGCTTTCCAGATATCGGGCCCGATACCATCGCCCTCAATAAAAGGAATAATTGGGTCATTAGGAACATCGAGCTTGCCGTTGTGAATTTTGATTTTTGAGCCTGAGTTCGACATGTAGATGTAATTTCTCTCGCTTTAAACTTTTGGTGGCGACATTATCTATATTTTGGGAGTTTTTACAACCAAAAAAGTTAATGTGCCTCTAAAAATTCGAACAATATTTTACAAAAAGCAATTTTTTGTTCTTTCCCGGCAACTACATGTGCCACATCCTCCATTAAAACACCCTTCGCATTGGGAATTCCTTCCTCCAATGGCAATGTTGTTCTTGGGCCTGTAACGAGATCTTTGCCGGCATGAATAATAAGCGTTGGTGCTTCGATATTATGCAATCGATCACGGACATCATGGTTTAAACACGCTTCCACCAGTCGTGCATGTGTCTCATAATTATCCCTTAATTCTTTCCAGCCTGCGTTTGGCCCAAGCAATTTATCTCTATTTTCATTGTAATACTCTGGAAGAAATGAATAGATTGAAACTTTTTCTTGAAAGGTTAAGAATCCTGAATCTCTATGGACGTCTCTAAATAGTTTAAGTTGATCATAGAGGTAAGTATCGCAGTAAGCCCAAGCACCCATGTTTACCATGCTCCTCACGAGATCAGGACGATCAATAGCCACTTCTTGTGCGACGCAACAACCCATACCCACCAGCCCAATCAAATGGACATTTCTCCATTGCAAATAATCTAGGAGCCCAATTAAATCTTCAGCATGCATCTTCATTGAAGGTTCCACATCATGATGATCCTCGGATTCGCGAATACCTCGGTAATCAAACAATAAGACCTGATATTTATCAGTCAGACCTCTTGCCAGAAGATGCTCGTTGCCGTGACAAAAAGTACCCCAGCCTCCCATGCAAACTGCGGGCGGTCCTTCCCCATGAACCTCAAAGTACATTTGATGATTATTGATTTCTACCACAGGCATGATGATGTTCCATAGATTCAATTTTTATTTTGAAATTGATTATATATACATGGATTAACTGGATCTATCACTTTCTTGATGGAATACTGTATGCATTATCAGTTAAGAGGAGACAGTTTTGAGTTCTAACACAGAAACAAAAACCATCATGGAGTTTCTTTCTGAAAATCCTGATGTAGATGTAAGTCAAGCTTGGGAACGATGCTGGGGAATCCAAACAAATATTATTCAACGTGTGAGGGAACGATTTGAGGTTAAAAAACATCCGTCATGCGAGGGTAGAGATTACTTCACTTCCAATGAGCACCCTGATCATGGACAAATGGAAGGGTCATTTAACGCTTATTCTGGAGACAAGATTGATTGGTTGGTTCACTCCTGGATCGGTAACAGACAACGAAGTATATTGGATATTAATGCCACGGTCTTTTTAGGTCAGGAGACACGAGTTCCACATTTAGCAGTAATTTTTGGAACCATACCACGACTTTACTTTTATGCTGAATATACTCCAAGGGTGGATTTAAGAACCAATCCAGATTATCTCAGTCAATACTATGAGCCCGTGAATCAAGATTATCTAAGCTTTCGTGCACACCCCAATTGGACTAGATTTGTTAGTCATGGCACCTATCTTAGATCCTTGATGTCCCCAGTCTGTGTCAGTTCCCATGCTGAGTTAACGGATGAAAATATTAATTTTTGTGAAAACTACCTGGAGGGTTTTATTGGCCGATGGTTCGGTTGGCTCGATGAAGCAGAGGAGGTTCCTGAATCGGAGAGAAATGACCAGCAAATCTATGACTATCAAGTCAGAGAGTTGGGGTATCGAAATGACCCTATGAATATCTTACCTATTCAGGTTTTTGGAGAAGAAGAAGCCAACAGAATGCTGGACATGAGAATAGGCGTTGACCAAATTCGAGATACTAGAGATCGCTGGAAATAACTTTTGATATGATCAAGGCTCTGCTAATTGACGACGATTTGAGGTTGGCAGAGCTTTTAGAAAATTATTTGAAAAAATCCGAGATAAAGCTTGAAGCTATCTCAGATCCTTTGAACACTCTGCAAGCTATCAGAAAGCATAACCCTGAAGTCATTATTCTTGATGTTATGATGCCAACAATGGATGGTTTTAGAGTTTGTAAACAAATAAGAAAAGATTATTCACTTCCGGTTATTATGCTCAGTGCCCGAGGTGAGCCCAACGATAAGATCCGAGGTTTAGAATCGGGGGCTGATGACTATCTCGCGAAGCCGTTTGAGCCTAGGGAGCTGGTGGCTAGAATTATGAGCTTAAAAAGACGAATCCCAAGCTCAAATAAAAGTACAAACTCTATTTTTGAAATAGATGAATTGCATCTTGAGATTAAAATGAACGGATCAACTCTGGAGTTAACCACAAAAGAATATGAAATATTATCCATGTTTATTAATAACCCAGGTGTTGCCTTTACCAGGGATGAAATCATAAAGGAGATTAAAGGTATAGAGGCACATTTATTTTCTCGATCAATCGACATATTAATTTCTAGATTAAGACAGAAAATTGAATCCAATCCGAAGTCTCCAAAAATCATCAAGACCATTTGGGGTAAAGGCTACATGTTTTTGGATGTCGAAAAATAATGAAAATGAATAAAATCTTTCAATCCCTTTCATTTAAATTGACCGCAGTGTTTCTTGTTACAGCCATTGCCTATCTATACCTTTTAACTGTTGGTGTCCGATCTTTGGTTTTGAACGATGAGGTCAGAGAAACACTTGGCTATTATCAGACCAGCTATCTAGAGAATTTCCTTAAAGATCTTGATTATCCTCCAACTAAAGACAGGGCCGAGGAAATAGCCAAGAACATGCCCTTTGACATAAAAATTATGGGTGAAGATTTAAATTGGACTTCTACCGATCAGTTTCCTGATCTAGAGGCCATTGATTTCGAGAAGCGTGACTGGGATATGCTAAAGATAAAAGCCGACATAGAGATCGGTCAAGACCCTTATATTGAAGGCTCAGAATTTGCTCGCTATATGAATAGGACTTTCTTTAAGGTTCCTTTTGGAGACTATCTGGTGGTCCTTGTTAACCCTAAAATGACCCAAGAAGTGAATCCAACTTACTTCTTTGAAGCATTTCTGATTATTAGTTTACTGATCTTATTCATTTTATTCTTACTTGTACAAAAGATAGTCAACCCAATTCAAGCAATACAAGACGGAACCACAAAAATAGGTTCTGGTGAGCTTGAACATCGGATTTCAATTAAACCCAAAGACGAACTTGGAATATTAGCGAACGAGATCAATTTACTAGCGGCTAATGTTCAGGGCATGTTGGAGGCAAAGCAGCGTTTAAATCTAGGCGTGAGCCATGAACTCAGGTCGCCCCTCACGAGAGCTCGATTACAAATTGAGATGCTTAAAGATGAAAAACAAAGAGATGAACTGCTGAATGAAATCCATGCTATGGAAATTATTATTTCAAATTTACTCGACAGTGAGGCCATTAACTATGGGCATAAGAAGCTGGATTTAAAAATATTCAACATTGTTAATACCGTAAAGGATTTAATTTCTAAGGCGCCTTACTTAGAGAATATAGAGACCGTCACATCATCAAATCTAAAAGTCAAAGATGTGGAAGGGGATCAAATTCTCATCGAGGTGATGATAAAAAATATTCTTGAAAATGCTTCACGATTCACTTCTCCAACAAATAGTCAAATTGAAATAACTCTCGATGAAATTGATTCAGATTTAATTCGGCTATCGTTTAGAGATTTTGGGCCGGGCTTTAATGAAGGCGACTTTGAGAAAGTTACAGAGCCTTTCTTTAGAACCGGTCAATCCAGAAGTCGAAAAAGCGGTGGTTTTGGTTTAGGCCTCTATTTAAGCAAACAAATTATCACAGCACACGGCGGAACAATTGAAATAGAGAATCACTCTCAGCAGGGAGCTATAGTTAGCTTAATGATGCCAATTAGGCAGAAATAGAAATCAAAAAAAACTAGAGAGTATCAACTGGAAATCTGCTTAATTGTATGATTAAATCCTCACTGTTTTTTAAGGAAGTAATCAAATGCCAGTTATACATGTTATCGACAGCGAAGGCGAAGAGCACACCGTTGAAGGTCAAGTGGGTTTATCGCTTATGGAAAGCCTAAGAGATCTAGATAATGGAGTATTGGCACTTTGTGGTGGTATGTGTTCTTGTGCCACCTGTCATTGTTATATCGAAGAGTCTTGGGCTTCATCCTTGGAAGAACGCCAAGACGATGAATTGGAACTTCTAGAAGACCTTGAATCCTTTAGAGACAATCAATCCAGATTGACCTGCCAAGTTGAGTTTACTGAAGATTTAGATGGAATCAGGCTAGAGATTGCCCCGGACGAATAGAACCATATGATCAAATTATTCCATGCAAAAGGCAGTCGGTCAGTCAGAATCATTTGGCTTTTTGAAGAATTGGAGCTGGATTACGAATTAGCACCTTTGGAGAGAGGTAAGCCCAATCCTGACTTTGTAGAGGCAAGTCCTTTTGCAAAAATACCTGCCATAAAGGATGGAGATCTTCTCTTAAGTGAATCGGTTGCTATAGTTCAATACATTCTCATGAAATACGGACAAGGCCGTTTACAACCAGCAACTGACTCAAACGAATACGCCTATTTTCTTCATTGGCTTAATTTTGGAGAATCCACTCTAGTTCTGCCAATTGTGGAGATTCTTAAAAACACCATGTTTAGACGAGAAGAACACAGACATCCCTACACAGTAGAGTCTGCAAAAGAAGCCTTTATAAAGCTGTTAAAAACAATGGACCCCATGCTTAGCCAGCAAGACTTCCTAGTTGGTAATGAATTTACAGCTGCAGATATTATCAATGGCTATACCCTTCGATTGGCGAGTAATATAGGGTTACTCAATGGTGCTGAAGGTACAAAAAATGTCTGTGATTATTACAAGCGTTTAGAAGCAAGAGAAGCGTTTCAAAAGGCAATCTCTAGCTAGGCCATTTATCCTTCCAGGGCCGTGCCTCCTCAAGTTGAAGTGCCAATTCAAGCAACAGTTGTTCTGTACCTAAGCTTGAATGGAAATGACTGCCAATAGGCAATCCATTAGAGGACCAGCCAAGAGGGAGTGACATTGCAGGGTCTCCAGTAACATTCGCCAGAGGTGTGAATGTGATGAAATTAACAGAGCGTTCCAATAGCTGATCATATGGAATATCCGGTGCCATCAGACCATTTTTAGGGGCTGTTGTTTGGACGACCGGTGAGAGCATCACGTCATAGTTATTAAATATCTTCTTAGTCTTTAAGGCATCCTCTTTTAATCTTTTTAGAGCTTTTTCAACATGGTTCTCAGGCAGACGGTCAAACCATTGACCTAATCCTAAAGTCCATGGTTCGAGGAGTTGATTAAGAACAGTGTCTGTTCTACCAAAATTTTCTTCTGCTACTCGAATAACCGTTCTAGCACCGTGTGCCCACATGGTGATGAATGAATCAATGAAGCGTTCACCGTCAATAAAAGGGTCAATAATTTCTATTTGATGCCCAAGCTCTTCGCACAGGGCCGCTGTATTTTCAATTGAATTTTTTACGTCAGAATCAGCTTCTTTTCCAAGCATATTTGTGGTTAGCAGGGCGATTCTTAGTCTTTGTCGGTTGGGCAAAATTTGCATTGGAATTTTGGGTAACTTCCCTGATGGATCAGTTTGCTGCATGTGATAGAGCGCTGTTGCACTGTCCCTAACGCTTCGGGTATGAACAAAGCGAACGCTCAGATCTATAGGCCTGTTTGGCTGAGCATCATCGATGGTTCTGTAAAGAGAAGGCTTAAGTCCAACAATACCACAGCAAGACGCAGGCACTCGAATTGATCCTCCACCGTCACTTGCTGAAGCAATTGCAACCATACCCGAGGCCACGGCTGCAGCCGACCCCCCACTTGAGCCTCCCGTATTATGAAGCACATTCCAAGGGTTTTTTGCAGTCCCTAAGAGCAGCGATTCAGTGGTGCCCGTTAAGCCAAATTCAGGCGTGTTTGTTTTTCCTAATGAAATCAGCCCCATATCAAAAGCAGCTTGCACATTGGATGAATTTCTATTAGCAATTCGATTGGCAAACATTCTTGAGCCAGATGTGGTTCTTACTCCTTTTTGATCAAGAAGATCTTTAACTAAATAGGGGACACCAGAAAAAGGACCTCCTTTGGGATTTAATTTAGCAATATCAATAGCCTGTTCAAAAGATTTTGTCACCACTGCGTTGAGATCAGGGTTGAGCAATTCGATTCTTTCAATTGCCGACATCACCATTTCCAGTGCTGATATTTGTCCGCTTCGAATCATTTTTGCCTGTTCTGTAGCGTCTAGAAAATGAAGCGGGTCAGTTCCAGCAAAGCTAATGTTTGGATGAATAAGGCTCCCAACACCAAGCGATAAACCGGATTTTAGAATATCTCTTCTTTGACGGTTAAATGAACTCATTTGATCATCCATCATAGTATCTCTAGTGTATTTTCTGGCGGTCTTCCAATCACTGCTTTAGTTTCATTAAAAATGATGGGTCGTTCAATAAGAATTGGATTCTCAGCCATTAGTGCAATCATTTCATCATCGTCCATATCCTCAAGAGAAATGGCCATCTCTTTGAAACGAGATTCTCCTGTTCTTAGAATCTCTGACGGATTCATATTAAGTTTTTGTAATAGGCTTTTCAGTTCAGTGGATGTCGGAGGATCTTGGAGGTAGAGGATAACTTGAGCGCTGACCCCATTGTTTTCCAGCAACTCTAGACTTTGTCTAGATTTACTGCATCTTGGGTTGTGCAAAATTGTAACGGGCATTGTAATCTATAGTCTTTGTGCTCCATCAAGATCAATGCATCGACCAGAAAAATACTCATTTGTAAAAATAAACTCCGCTGCCTTGGCAACTTCATCCGGTTCTCCAATTCGGCCGATGGGCACCATTTTTGTTAGTCCTTCTTTGACATGATCAGGCATTCCAGCAACCATTTCGGTGTTAATAAAGCCCGGTGCTATGGAGTTGACACGAATTCCATGTTTAGACAGTTCCTTAGCCCAGACAACCGCCATAGATTGAACCCCTGCTTTGGTTGCAGAATAATTGGTTTGTCCAAAGTTCCCATGTCGGGCGACACTTGAGATATTAATAATCACTCCACCCGATCCGCCTTCGATCATATGTTGAGCTGCTTCTCTGCCGCATAAGAAAACGCCGGTTAAATTAAGATCTATGACTGCTTGCCAATCTTCAAGCGACATACGTTTTACAAATTCTCCGTCTTTAAATTTAACCAAAAGTCCGTCTCTAGTAATACCCGCATTATTAATTGAACCGTACAGAGGCCCCAGTTCTGAGACAATTTCTGCATAAGAGTTGATGACATCATCTTCTTTGGTGACGTCGGCAGAAACACAAGTGACCACAGCTCCTGCAGCCTCACAGGCTTTAGCGGTATCGGCAATAGTTTCCTTATCAAGATCAATTAATCCTAATTTACATTTATGAGCAGCAAGACGTTTGGCCATGGCTGCACCAAGTCCTCTGGCTGCGCCAGTAATGATTATTGTTTTGTTTTCCATATCCAGCTCCGTGTTTTTAGTTTTTCATTGAAATCTAGAAGATGAATTGTAACCGAAAAACAACATAGAAATATATCGGATTATTACGTTTTGCTTTAGTATTGGTGATAATATTTGAATAGATAAATGGTAATATCTGAGGTAATAAATTACCAAAGAAAATTTTTATAGGTGAATTATGACAGACGCATATATTTTTGATCATGTAAGGAGCCCAAGAGGCAAAGGTAAATCGGACGGATCTCTTCATCAAGTGACTCCAGTTGAATTATTAACCCAAGTATTAGAATCATTGAGAGATAGAAATGAACTCGATACCAGTCGTATTGACGATGTCATTATGGGGGTGGTTCATAACCAAGGAGAACAAGCTTCTAATCCAGCACGAGTCGCTGCCATTAATGCAGGGTATGCAGAAGAGGCTGCGGGTAAGCAATTAAACCGTTTCTGTGCCTCTGGACTTGAAGCGGTCAATTCAGCAGCAGCTCAAGTGATGTCAGGGATGTCTGATCTTTGTATCGGTGGAGGCCTGGAATCCATGTCCAGGGTGCCAATGGATACCGTGGGTGGAGCCCTAGCCGTGGATCCTCAGGTGGCCTATGGTGGCTATTTTGTTCCACAAGGTATCAGCGCTGATTTAATCGCTTCTAAATACGGATTCACTCGCGAAGATGCTGATGCTTATGCCGTGGAAAGCCAAAAAAGAGCTTCTCATGCTAGGGATGAAGGTTATTTTGATAACTCCATTGTTCCCATCAAAGACAATTTAGGTGAGGTTTTATTGGATCATGATGAGTGCATTAGAACGGGCACCACCATGGAAGATTTAGCTAAGCTTAACCCTTCTTTTGTGCAAATGGGGCAATTTGGTTTTAACTCCGTGGCCATTCAAAGATACCCCGAGGTTGAAAAAATTGAACACGTCCATCATGCAGGCAACTCAAGTGTTATTGTCGATGGGGCCAGTGCAGTATTGGTCGGCACTAAGGAAGCTGGCGAAGAATTGGGATTAACTCCAAGAGCAAGAATAGTTGGTTTTGCATCTACAGGAACGGAGCCTACAATTATGCTTACTGGGCCAGCTCCATCAGCAGAAAAAGTCCTTAAACGATGCGGCATGAGCAAAGATAACATTGATTTATTTGAACTCAATGAAGCCTTTGCGGTGGTGGTTCTTTTGTATATGCAGCTGATGGATATAGATCATGAGCAAATCAATGTCAACGGCGGGGCCATTGCCATGGGCCATCCTTTGGGAGCCACCGGAGGCATGGTTTTAGGAACACTGATCGATGAGATGGAAAGACGCGATTTAAACACCGGTTTGGTCAATCTTTGCATAGGGGGAGGTATGGGAACCTCAACCATCGTCGAACGAGCTTAACAAAAATATTGAAAGGAAAATACGAATGAGTAAAACCATTAATATGAATGTAGATCAAGACGGCATAGCTGTGATTGAAATTGACGTTCAAGACAGACCGATGAATGTGATCACCACTGATTTTGCTGATGATTTCAAAAATTGCATTGATGAAGTAAAAAAAGATGACCAGGTGATCGGGGCTGTCCTGACTTCTGCGAAAAACGATTTTATGGCAGGGGCGGACCTCAAAGCGATGTTGCCAACACTGATTGGTCTCGGAGATGCGGCAGCTATGGTAGAGAGAATTACTGAGAGCCACAAGGTTAATAGAGCCATGGAGACCTGCGGTAAGCCGTTCGTGGCTGCCATTAATGGGACGGCCTTAGGAGGCGGTTTAGAGATCACTTTGTCCTGTCATTATCGCATTGCAGCAGATCGAAATGATGCTGTTCTTGGGCTTCCGGAAGTTTTGGTGGGTTTATTGCCTGGTGGAGGCGGTACTCAGCGATTACCCAGGATCATTGGGATACAAGCTGCTCTAGAGTTGATGACACAAGGCAAGCACCTTAAGCCTCAGAAGGCATTGGCTTTGGGTATCGTCAATGAATTAGCGCCTCCGGAAGAATTATTAGCTAAAGCGAAGCAATGGATTCTAGACGGCGGTAAGGCCATTCAACCTTGGGATGTGAAGGGCTTCAAGGTTCCAGGAGGGTTTGATCCAAACAGAAAAGGAACAATTCAGATGTTCTCTGTGGTTAATGCGATGGTGGCAAAGAACACTAATCACAATTACCCTGCGCCCATTGCTATTGTTTCTTCAGTCTATGAGGGGTGTCAGATGCCCATAGATACCGGTTTGGAAATTGAGGCAAAATACTTTGTGGGATTACTTCGCGACCCTGTGTCCGGGAACATGATTAGAAGCTTATTCAATAATAAACAATCGGCCGATAAATTAAGAGCCCGACCTGAAGGCGTGGACAAGTTCGCTGTAAAAACACTGGGTATGCTTGGAGCTGGCATGATGGGTGCAGGAATTACTTTAGTCAGTGCTCAGGCTGGAATGAAAGTTTATTTACTTGATTCAACACAAGAAAATGCCGAAAAAGGTAAGGCTTATTCTGAGAAATATTTCCAAAAAAGCGTTGCCTTAAAGAAAATGACTGAGGAGAAGAAGGCTGCCATACTAGACAATATTATTCCGACGACTGATTACAGTGATCTCAAAGATTGTGATTTGATTATTGAGGCTGTTTTTGAAAACAGAGAGATTAAAGCAGATGTGACACAAAAAACTGAAGCTGTGATTGGAAAAGATATTGTCTTTGCTTCTAACACATCCACATTACCAATAAGCGGTCTTGCTGAGTCATCAAGCAGACCTCATAATTTTATTGGCATGCACTTTTTCTCTCCGGTCGAGAAAATGCCATTGGTAGAGATGATTATGGGAGAGCAATCTTCAGATCAAGCTTTAGCAAAATCTTTGGATTACATTCAGCAGATCAGAAAGACTCCAATAGTTGTGAATGACAGTCGTGGCTTTTTTACTTCCAGAGTTTTTAGCACCTCTTGTAATGAAGCCAATGAAATGATGAGGGAAGGCGTTAACCCAGCATTAATAGAGAACGCAGCTAGACATGCTGGTTATCCGGTGGGCCCTTTTGCTGTTCAAGATGAAACGACCATCGATCTTTCTATAAAAATCTATAATCAGACCAAGGAAGATATGGGAGATGATTATAAGCCGATGTCATCGATTGAAGTTATGCAGAAGATGTATGAACTAGGGAGACTTGGTAAACGTTTTGGCAAAGGCTTTTACGAGTACCCAGAAGGAGGTAAGAAATTTCTTTGGCCAGGTCTAGCAGATATTTATCCAGTTAAAGAAGAGCAACCTGATATCCAGGAGGTTAAGGACAGGATGATGACAGTACAAGCCTTAGATGCTTATCGATGTCTTGAAGAAAATGTTCTCACCACTCCTGATGACGGGGATATCGGTTCTATATTTGGCTGGGGTTTCCCGCCTTGGACCGGAGGGGTTTTCTCATATATAGATATGGTGGGCTTGGAAAACTTCGTAGATCGATGTGACGATTATTCTGATCGATTCGGTGAAAGGTTTAAAGTTCCTGATAGTCTTCGGGAAAGAGCCAAAAACAACCATAAATTTTACTCTTAAATTAGGGTTTGACTGAAACAAAAAAACTAATTAATCAAGGACGAGCTGAGGAAATCTTGGACCGTGAGGGTTTGGACGGTTTAATAGCAGTCACGCCTATAAATTTTTACTATCTCTCTGGCTATTGGGGGCTTTACTACACACCGGTTGGTTTTGAAGGCATTTATTTTTCCATTGTCCCAAAAGCTCAGGAGAGTCAGCCCTCCATGGTTCTGCCTGCCTTAGAATTAAGACGTTTAGAAACCAAGGGAAGGTCTTGGATAGAAGATGTTTATGCGTATTCTTCAGATGGCAAAGGAGATTATTTTGAAGACGGTCTACCCAAAGGCATGGATTATGAAAGTTGGCCTATAAGTGATTCAGAAGAACTAAATGAATTAGAAGGCAAATGGAAAAAAATCATTAATGATTTTAAAGATAATTTTACGGAAAACTCTATACAAGCTCTGATCAGGGGAATTAAATCTTCAGGCTTAGAAAAGAAAAAAGTGGCCACAGATGATCTGAGAATTCAGCGATGGTTAAAGGATCAGAGTTCAATACAGATTGAATGTGAATTCAGGCCTGATCTGTTCAATGAAATTAGACTCGTAAAAACTAAGAATGAGATTGAGATTTTAAAACAAGCAGCCTTGATTAACGAACAATCTTTATTGAGTGCGATCAATTTTATGTATGAGGGGGCTCATTGGGATGAAATAGAGAATCACTATATGAGTGAAATGGCCAAACAAGGTGGCAGAGGAGTCTATCTTTTATGTGGAGTCGGTGATCTACCAAATGAGGTGTGCAGAAAAAATGAACCCATCATGTTTGATGCCCTTGGACAATACAAAAGATACCATGGAGATTTTGGAAGATGTGCTGTTATCGAGAAACCGGACTTGATTCAAGTTGAAAGACACCAAGCAATAGTTGAGGGATGGGAGATAGCACAACAATATTTGACACCAGGAACAACTTATAAAGAGATTTCAACTGAGGTTGGTGATTACATACGTGGGCTCGGATTTAAAAATTTTCGGGACCCAGTGGTTCATAGTTTAGGTCTAGAACACACCGATGACCCAAAATTAATTGGGCCACAGCCAGGATTTAAACCCGATCAGGTTTTAGAAGCTAATATGGTGATTAATGTTGATATGCCTTTCACTGAAATAGGATGGGGATCTGTCCATATGGAAGACACCGTATTAATTACTAATGATGGCTTCGAGAGGCTTTCGAAGTCTGATTTTGGTCTAAGAATAAGTTCATAAAGGTTTAGCGCCCTAGCTTCTTGTGTTTTCATGCAAAATGTATAATCTATAGTTTCATTTTATTCAAAATAATTTTTAGGGGAACGACTTATGGCCAATCAAATGGGCGAAGCCTCGGAAGGAAGGGCAGCAGGTAAAGGAAAGCCTTTAAATTCAATCCAACACAAACAATCCAAGCCGGTTAAAGCATGGATTAAGAATGAGTTGAATCAGCAACAAAAAAGATTCAAGAAGATCTTGCAACACATGGAGGAGATTACTCCAAAAAGAGAAAAATGGTTTCAAGAATTTTTTGATCGGATTACAACACGAGGCCAGAATATAGATGGCGATACCAGAATGGTGATTGCTAGAGAAGATC
>CAZVRH010000007.1:0-46975 GCA_964629335.1 uncultured Woeseia sp. | reverse complement strand
TCTGTTCCTTTAAGGCATGCAACCTCATAAGCCAACAATTGTAGGGGTATTGTATATATAATTGGAGCATTGTATGTTCCGCAGTTTGGCATATTTATAAATCTGCCTCGTTTAATTTCTATTTTAGACTTAGCGTTTCCAAACACATATAGTGTTCCCCCCCTGGCTTTTACTTCTTCCAGATTGGATAACAGTTTTTCTACCAAGCTGTCTTCTGGAGCTAAGGCCACCACTGGAATTTTATCGTCTACTAGTGCTAATGGCCCGTGTTTAAGCTCACCAGCTGGGTATGCCTCTGCATGTATATAGGATATTTCCTTAAGCTTCAATGCCCCCTCTTGGGCTATAGAAAAAAACATTCCTCTACCCAAATACAAAGCATTGTCTTTTATGGAAATATTTTCTGTTATTTGGCTAATCTCTTGTTTGAGCTCAAATGCATCTTGCACTAAAGAGGGTGTGTTTCTCAGGTCTTGGGTTGCTTCTTTTCTTTTTTCTTTGTTTTTGTTTTGGCTTTTAGCAATTGAGATCGCCAGCATTAACAAAGCTGAAAGCTGGGTTGTAAAGGCTTTGGTTGATGCTACACCAATTTCTGGGCCTGCGTTTGTAAACAGTTTCAAGTCTGACTCTCTTGCCATTGTGCTTGTTGGAACATTGCATACTGACACCGCCCCTAGGTAGTCTTTCGATTTTGCGTATTCTAATGCTGCAAGAGTGTCCGCTGTTTCCCCTGACTGAGATATAGAAACAAAAAGAGTGTTACCCTCAACCAAGGGGTTTCTGTATCTATATTCGCTCGCAAAATCTATATAACAAGGGGTTTCACAGATATCTTCAAACCATTTTCTCGCTGTTTTCGCTGCGTGCAAGCTTGTGCCACAAGCTACAAACTGTATGCGCTTAACTTTTTTAAAGGTTTCTGTTGAGCCGAGCCCAAAAACGTTGTCTAGGACATCGTTTTCTCCAAGCCTGCCGTTTATGGTGTTGCTTATTGCCTCTGGTTGCTCGTAGATTTCTTTTTCCATAAAATGCTTATAGCTGCCTTTGGTTGTGGCTGTCGCTGTGGCCTCTATTAAGGTTTTATCTCTTTTTATTTCGTTGGCTGTTTCGTCAAAAATTCTGATTTTTTGGCTTGTAATTTCAGCAAAGTCTCCGTCCTCTAAAAGATAAAAATCTTCTGTGTTGTTAATTATGGCCAAAGGGTCTGAGGCAATAAAATTCTCTTCGATTCCTCTTCCGATTAAAAGCGGGCTTTTTTGTCTTGCAGCAAACACCTTGTTTTTTTCATTTTTGTCAATTGCAGCGATAGAATAAGCGCCCTTGAGTTGCTTGGTTGCCTCAATCAAGGCATGTAAGGTGTTTCCTGTTTTTTGCTTATACAAATGGATCAAGTGCGCTATGAGCTCTGAGTCTGTTTGAGAGGTTATTTCATACTGGTTGTTAATCAGTTTTTTTCTTATGTGCTCATGGTTTTCGATAATACCGTTATGAACAATATATATCTCGTCTTTTGAGCCGTGCGGGTGAGCGTTTTCTTCGGACGGTTCTCCGTGCGTTGCCCACCTGGTGTGTGCGATGCCTGTGTTTGCTTTTAGCTTATGCTGAACCATCATCTCTTCAAGGTTTGACACCTTTCCTAAAGCCCTTAACCTAAAAACCCCTTCTTCTTGTTTGAGCGCTATTCCTGCGGAGTCATAGCCACGATACTCCATGCTTTGGAGGCCTTTTATTAAGATTTTATCAACGCTTCTAGAAGAGGCTGCGGCAATAATTCCACACATCTTTATTTGTCCTTTGTTTTGTCGGGTCTTTGCCAGCCATCAATGGTTTTTTGTTTGGCTCTTTCTAGTGTCAATTTTCCTTTTGGTGCAGGCTTGGATATGGTTGATCCGGCCCCGATGGTTGCTCCGTCTTCTATTAAAACTGGAGCCACTAACTCTACTCCTGAGCCAACAAAAACATTGTCTCCAATTGTTGTTTTGTGTTTATTAACACCGTCGTAGTTACAGGTGATGGTCCCAGCTCCGATGTTGGTGTCGACACCGATCGACGTGTCCCCTATATAACTCAAATGACTTACTTTTGACCCTTTACCAACCTTTGATTTTTTTATCTCTACAAAGTTGCCTATTTTTGATTCTTTATCCAGCTCTGTTCCTGGTCTTAATCTTGAGTAAGGCCCAATGCTACAATTAGCTCCTATTGTGGTGTTGTCGATAACAGAATGTGACAAGACCTGTGTGTCTTTACCTATAGAGCTGTTAGCAATTAAAACAAAAGGTCCTACACTGACGCCTTCAGACAGCTCTACATCTCCCTCGAACACTGTGTTTGCGTCAATATAAACATCTTTCCCGCAATTGAGCGTGCCCCTAATGTCTATTCTTGTTGGGTCACAAATTGTAACCCCTTGTTCCATAAGGGCGTCAGTTAACTCTGCTCTTTTCAACCTTTCAGCCTCAGCTAAATCTTTTTTGCTGTTCACCCCAAATACCTCTTTACTGTCCACAACAACTGCATCTACTTTAAGCCCGTCGTTGTGCGCCGTTTCTATAGTGTCAGTTAGATAATACTCTCCTTTCTTGTTTCTCGCATCTAAGCTTGAGAGAAGTTTCTCAAAGTGTTGCCCTGAAAAGGCAATTATTCCTGAGTTGACTTCATTAATTTCTTTTTCTTCCTTGTTGCACTCGGCTTCTTCAATAATCGCCATTACTTGATTTTGCTGGTCTCTTTTTATTCGTCCATACCCGAAAGGGTTGTCAGCCTTGGTGGTTAAAACCAGGACATCGGCCTCTTTGATGCCTTCTGCCAAACTTGTTAGTGTTTGCGCTTTTATCAATGGCACGTCTCCAAGCAAAACCAAAACATGGTTATTTTTGTTAAGAGATGGAAGCGCTGCCTTGACAGCATCTCCAGTACCTAAGGGTTGCTCTTGTGCCACAAGGGTGGTGCTATTGAAATTTGATGCTGCTTTTTTAATTAAACCAACATCAGGCGGAGAGTGAACAACAATTATTTGGTCTGGTTTGATTTTTTCTGTCTGCGAAAGAATATGGCTTAGCATAGGTTTTCCCGCTAAGGTTTGTAGGGCCTTAGGTGTGTTCGAGGACATTCTTGTTCCTTGCCCTGCTGCTAAAACAATAACTGAAAAACTCATACGTCTGTCTTTATAACAAAAAAAGGGGACTAGTTTACATAGAAACTATGTTTGTTTACTAGTTTTAAAAGGGGCTAAAAAGGCTTTATTTTTTTCCTTTGAGTCTTTTAACGGCGCTATACCTGGCTGCTGCTTCTACAAGTTGGGCTTGTGCTTGCTCTAAATCTTCTTTTTTCTCCGCGCCCTTGAGGGCTTCTTCTGCTCTGTTTTTAGCTTGAAGCGCGGCTTCCTCATCTAACTCTTCTGCGTGAAGCGCGGAGTCTGCTAACACTGTGACAATGTGTGGCTGAACCTCCAGGATTCCACCGGTAACATAAACATATTCTTTCTTATCGTCTTTTTTATGTATCTCTATTTCTCCTGGCCTTAAAGTGGTTAATAAAGGGGTGTGTTTGGGTGCTATCCCAAGGTCTCCCTCTTTGCCAGGAGCAACCAACATAATCGCTTCTCCTGAAAATATTTCTTTTTCAGCGCTAACTATTTCTATTTGTATAGAGGCCACAATTACCTACATTTTTTTAGCGTTTTCAACAGCTTCGTCGATGCTGCCCACCATATAGAAAGCCTGCTCAGGTAGGTCATCGTATTCGCCAGCCACAATTCCCTGGAAGGCTTTTATCGAATCTTGGAGGGAAACATATTGTCCTGGAGAGCCTGTAAAAACCTCGGCGACAAAAAACGGTTGAGACAAGTATCTTTGAATTTTTCTTGCTCTTTGAACGGTGAGCTTATCCTCTTCGGAAAGCTCGTCCATTCCTAATATCGCGATAATGTCTTGCAGTTCTTTATATCTTTGAAGGACCTGCTGAACCGATCTGGCTGTATCGTAGTGTTCTTGTCCTACAACTGTTGGATCAAGTTGTCTGCTGTTGGAGTCAAGCGGGTCAACTGCAGGATAAATACCCAGCTCAGCTATTGCTCTCGACAACACCACGGTTGCGTCCAAGTGAGCAAAAGTTGTGGCGGGTGAGGGGTCTGTTAAATCGTCTGCTGGGACGTAGACCGCCTGTATTGAGGTGATTGAACCTGTTTTTGTTGAGGTGATTCTCTCTTGGAGAATCCCCATTTCTTCGGCCAGCGTGGGTTGATACCCCACAGCTGAAGGCATTCTACCTAGCAAAGCTGACACCTCTGTTCCGGCTAGTGTGTATCTGTAAATGTTATCAATAAACATCAACACATCTCTGCCTTCGTCTCTAAAATTTTCAGCGATTGTTAGCCCTGTTAAACCCACTCTTAAGCGGTTACCTGGCGGCTCGTTCATCTGACCATAAACTAAAGCCACCTTGTCTAGAACGTCTGATTCTTTCATTTCATGATAAAAATCATTCCCCTCTCTTGTTCGCTCACCAACACCTGCGAAGACAGAAAACCCATCGTGTTCCACCGCGATGTTTCTGATTAGCTCCATCACTGTGACTGTTTTTCCTACGCCGGCCCCACCAAACAAACCCACCTTGCCGCCTTTTGCAAAAGGGCACAAGAGGTCTATCACTTTGATGCCTGTTTCAAGGATGTCAGAGCCTCCAGCCTGGTCTTCAAAGGAGGGGGCTTTGGCGTGAATTGGTTTTAGTTGGTCGGCTCCGACCGGTCCTTTCTCGTCTATAGGGTTGCCCAGCACGTCTAGAACTCTTCCTAGGGTTTTTTGGCCCACGGGCACGCTAATAGGAGCGCCTGTGTTTTCAACCTCAATTCCTCTTTTTAAGCCCTCGCTGGAGCCCATAGCAATGGTTCTAACTATTCCGTCTCCTAGTTGCTGTTGAACCTCAAAAACCAGGTCTCCTTCTTTTAAGGTCAGCGCATCATATACGCTTGGTATTGACTCCCTTGGAAACTCCACATCAACTACCGCCCCTATAACTTGTACAATATTTCCTGTGCTCATTTCTTTTCCTTTTTTAACTTAAACAGCTGCTGCGCCGCCTACAATTTCTGAAATCTCTTGGGTGATAGCGGCCTGTCTTGCTTTGTTGTAATCAAGCTCCAGCTGATCTATCAGTTTACCCGCGTTGTCTGTTGCGCTTTTCATTGCAACCATTTTTGCTGCCATTTCACACGCAACGTTCTCCACCACTGCTCTATAAACTTGTGACTCTATGTATCTCATTAAGACATAATCCAACAACTCTCTCGAACCAGGCTCATAGATGTAATCCCAATGCTCCTGCAAATCCTCCTTATCGGGGGGGTCTATTGGCAGCAGTGTTTTAATCTCTGGTTTCTGTGACATGGTGTTAACAAAATTATTGTGGACGATGAACAGCTGGTCTATTTTTCCCTCTGTGTATTCATCCAACATTATTTTTATGGCGCCCACCAGGTCCTCGACCAACGGTTCTTCGCCTAAGTGGGTTGATGCTGCCACCACATTGACGTCAATCGACCTAAAAAACTGAACGCCTTTTGCTCCAACCAAACATAGACTGGTGTTGATGTTCTTGCTCTGCTGTTCTTTTAGGTGGGCAATAAAAGGCCTAAACATGTTTACATTTAGGCCGCCGCACAAACCCCTATCAGAGCTGACCACGATATAGCCAGCGTTTTTAACTTCCCTCTCAACCAAAAAAGGGTGCTTATAGTCAGGGTTTGCTTTGTATATATGCCCAATAACGTTTCTTATTTTATCCGCGTAAGGTAGTGCTTTTTTCATAGTATCTTGTGTTCTTCTCATTTTGCTTGCGGCCACCATTTCCATCGCTTTAGTGATCTTTTGGGTATTTTTTACACTACCAATTTTTGTTCTAATTTCTTTTTCGTTAGGCATTTTTTAATAAGCCCCCGTTGATTTAAAGTCCTCAACAGCCTTCTTTAGGCCTGCCTTTATTTCGTCGTTGTAATCGCCGGTTGTGTTTATTGTGTTCATGAGTTCTGAATTATTATCAGAGAAGCTCGCATGAAGGGCGGCCTCAAACGCGACAACTTTATCTACAGGAACATCGTCTAGATAACCTTCGTTGGCTGCATAAAGCGAGACGGCCATTTCTGCAACTGTTAGTGGCGCGTACTGTTTTTGCTTCATCAGCTCTGTAACTCTTTGTCCTCTTTCAAGTTGTTTTCTGGTGGTTTCATCTAAGTCTGAAGCGAACTGAGCAAATGCAGCGAGCTCTCTATATTGAGCTAGAGCTAAGCGTACACCGCCGCCTAGCTTTTTAACTACTGTTGTTTGGGCCGCTCCCCCCACTCGTGAGACAGAGAGTCCGGCGTTAATAGCCGGCCTGATCCCTGCGTTGAAAAGATCGCTCTCTAAATATATTTGTCCGTCTGTTATTGAGATCACGTTTGTGGGAACAAAAGCAGAGACGTCTCCTGCTTGGGTTTCAATAATGGGCAGCGCTGTAAGCGAACCTGTTTTACCTTTAACCCTGCCGCCTGTTTCTTTTTCTACATACTCCGCATTTACCCTTGCAGCTCTTTCAAGCAACCTAGAGTGTAAATAAAAAACATCTCCTGGGTACGCTTCTCTTCCTGGGGGTCTTCTTAACAAAAGGGAAACCTGCCTATATGCCCAAGCTTGTTTGGTTAGGTCATCATAAATAATTAGGGCGTCTTCTCCGATGTCTCTGAAATATTCACCCATTGCACAACCAGAATATGGCGCTATATATTGCATGGCTGCGGAGTCAGAGGCTGCGGCTGACACTACAATGGTGTGTTCCATGGCTCCCTCTTCTTCAAGCTTTCTCACCACGTTGGAGATCGATGAATTTTTTTGCCCTACAGCAACATAAATACATTTAATTCCTGTTCCTTTTTGGTTGATGATTGTGTCAATTGCAACGGCGGTTTTGCCTGTTTGTCTGTCGCCGATAATCAGCTCTCTCTGGCCTCTTCCTATTGGAACCATAGAGTCAATGGACTTAAGTCCTGTTTGAACAGGTTGATCGACAGACTGTCTGGCGATAACGCCTGGTGCTACTTTTTCAATTGGAGCTGTTGCTGAGGCTTCAATTGGGCCCTTCCCGTCTAGGGGTTGCCCGAGAGAATCCACAACCCTTCCAAGAAGCCCTTCGCCAACGGGGACCTCTAGAATCCTGTTGGTGGTTTTAACTTCTGCGCCTTCCGAAATGTGTGTGTAATCACCCAAAACCACCGCGCCAACTGAGTCTTGCTCTAGGTTCAAAGCTAAGCCAAATGTGTCGCCTGGAAACTCTATCATTTCTCCATATTGAACCTCGTTTAAACCGTGTATTCTTGTAATACCATCGGTAACCGAAACTACGGTTCCAACATCAGATGCCTGGGCTTCATGTTCAAAATTCTCTATCTTTGCTTTTATTAGTTCGCTAATTTCAGATGCTTTTATTGCCATCTCTATTCCTTTTTTTAATTTACTAGGGCGCGACCAAGACTAGAAAGTTGGGCCTTAAGGGAACCATCGATCATATGATCGCCAATTTTTATCTTGGCTCCACCAATAAGCTTTTTGTCTATCTCAACCACCACCTCTATTGATTTGTTAAGTTTTTCTTTTAATGCGTTTTCAATCTTAGTAAGCGCCTCTTTATCAATCTCTGTGGCGCTTCTTATTGTGACCTCTGCTACTTGTTCTTCGCTTCTTTTTCTCTCTTCAAACTGGGCGCTTATTTCTGAAAGTGTAGTCAATCTTGAGTTGCCAGCAAGCACCAACAAGAAGTTCAAAAACTCGTTGCTATAGTCGGTCTCATTGATTTCATTCGCTAGCTCATAAATCGCTTGTGCGATGTTTTTTGAGTCTAGACCCGGAGATGAAATCAAACCAACCACTTGTTTGTCTTTGCTGACCGTGGAGCATGCTTGCAAAAACTGAGACCATTCGTTTAGTTGGCCTCTTGCTTGAGCAATTTCAAAAACTGCTTTTGCGTAAGGTCTGGCTATTGTTTTTGCTTCTTCCATTGTTACAGTTTTTTGGCTAAATTCTCGAGAATATCTTTGTGATCAGCTTCACTAATTTCTCTTGATAATATTTTTTCAGCCCCAGCAACAGCTAAGCCAGCAACGTCTTTCTTTAGATCTTCTTTAAGCTTGTTGAGCTCTTGTTCTGCCTCTTCTTGTGCTGAGGTTATAATTTTATCCTTCTCCTCGCTGCCTTCTGTTTTTGCCGACTCTACTATGGAGGAAGCCCTTGTGTTGGCCTGATCCAAGATGCCTGCGGCTTGTTTCTTCGCGTCGGTGATTAATGTTTCAACCCTGTTTTCTGCCTCGCTTAACTTTTTCTGGCCTTTTTCTGCGGCTGCAAGACCGTCAGAAATATTTTTGTTTCTCTCTTCTATGGCTTCCATAATCATCGGCCATATAAACTTCATGCTAAACAAAACCACAACAGCAAAAACTGTCATCTGTATAAGCAAAGTAGCGTTTAAGCTCATTGTTTTACTCCGTCTTTGGTTTGAACTGTTATGACAGGTAAGGGTTTGCAAACAATAAGAAAAGCCCTATTCCTACACCGATCATTGTCACCGCGTCTAACAGGCCAGCGACAATAAACATTTTTACTTGTAGCATGGGCACCATTTCGGGCTGTCTAGCTGAGCCCTCTAGGAATCTACCTCCCAGAAGCCCAAAACCAATAGCTGTTCCCAGCGCTCCCATACCAATAAGTATGCTCACAGCCAGTAAAGTCATTCCTTGTACAAAATCCATATTTTATCTCCTTAGGTTAGTGTTTAAAAATTAGTGTTCTTCGTGTGCCATGCTTAGATAAACAATCGTCAACATCATAAATATAAAAGCCTGCAGCAATATTATTATTAAGTGAAACAACGCCCATATTAGCCCCAAAAGAAACTGCATGAGCGCGTAGGGAATCACGCCTATATCAAAAAGATAGGTCACTCCCTGTCCAGCAGTAAATATAGCAATAATCATAAAAATCAGCTCTCCCGCATAAAGGTTTCCAAAAAGACGGAGTCCTAATGAGATCGGCTTCGCTATCTCTTCAATCACCTTTAACAGGAGGTTAAAAGGAAGCATTGCCTTGCCAAACGGTTGAAAAGCAAGCTCTTTTGCAAACCCCCCAAGACCTTTAATTTTTATGCTGTAATAGATGATTAAAAGAAAAACGGTGACCGATAAACCAAACGTTATGTTTAAATCGGCGCTAGGGACAACCCGCATATATTTAATGTTCATCATCTCTCCTGCTTTTGGCAACATGTCCACAGGAAGCAGGTCCATAAAATTCATAAGAAAAACCCAAATAAAGATTGTGAGCGCGAGCGGGGCTATTGTTTTGCTCGATCCGTGGTAGGTGTCTTTAACCTGCTCGTCGACAAACTCTATTATCATTTCAACAAAACTCTGCCCTTTTCCTGGTATATCAGCACTTGCTTTGCGAGCAAACGAATAGAACGTTATGAGAAAAACCAGGGCCATAAAAACAGAATAAAAAACACTGTCTATGTGGACTGGGCCGAGCGGGGTATCAGCTACACAATGCGAAAGATGGTGTGTGATGTATTCGTTGGCAGAGTATTCGGTTTCATAGGGTTTTCCAAAACAGCTGTAGCCTTCGGTTTCTGCAGAAAATGCTTGAGGCGGGACAAAAAGAAGCGTTAACAATAAAAAACCAGTATTAAAAAATTTGAACATTTTGTATTTTTAAGCTGCTAATAAGGATAACCAATATATAAAAACGGCAACAATATAACCTATTATTAACGGGAAAAACATTGCTTTTATTAAGATAATAGCGACCCCAAAAAAAACCCCGGTTAACACAAACCTAAAGGCCTCCATAAGATACAGAGAGTTTAAGATTTTTTTGGGTTGCTGGTGTTTTTTTTGCAGGACAATGTTCATAAAATTTAGTGATGTTATAACAGCTATAAAGGTGCCCAACAATGAAGATTTTGCGCTAGGAAAGCCTGAAAAAGCCAGAAAAAGAAGCGCCGTAAGAACCCCAAGTGCGATTTGCGAAAGCAAAATACCTAAGGATATTTTACGAGGACTGGTTATATCCATTGTTGGTTTTATTTAATTTTATTAAGGATGCCCTCAAGCTCGTCAGAGCTAGAATAGTTTATGGAGAGCGTGCCCGAGCCCGATTGATTATGTTTTATAATAACCTTTGCCCCTAACTGCGCGCTCAGCGTTTGTTCAAGGTTGAGTATGTCTTGGTCTTTTTGTTGTGTTTGTTTTTTGTTTTTTGTTTTGCCTTCAACAATACCTTTTACTAGTTTTTCGGTTTCTCTTACTGACAGCTTTTTCTCTGCAACCAGATTTGCGACCTCCAGTTGCATGGAAGAATCTTGGATAGACAACAGCGCTCTAGCGTGTCCCATATTTATCTTGCTGTTGTTTAAGAGGTCTTGGACACTGCTTGGCAGTTCCAGCAGTCTTAAGATATTAGAAATACTGGCTCTTGCCCTTCCAACCGCGTTGGCCACATCTTGGTGGGTCATTTCATACTCCATGATTAGCCGCTGGAATGCGTTGGCTTCCTCTAATGGGTTTAGGTTTTCTCTTTGTATGTTTTCAATAAGGGCAACCGCAACGGCGTCTGAATCGCTAATGGTTTTAATCACAGCTGGTATGGTTTCTAGGTTGGCTATCTGGGCAGCCCTCCATCTTCTTTCACCAGCAATGATTTCATAGCGAACTCCTGTTTGAGAATCTTGAACAGCTCTTTTTCTAACAACAATGGGTTGAAGCACGCCTTGTGCCTCAATGGAGCTTGAAAGCTCGTTGAGTTGTTGTTCGTTTATTTTTTTTCTGGGTTGAAAGGGGCCAGGGCCTATCTCTTCGAGCGCTAATTCGTTTAGAGATTTGGGGCTGGGCTGGTCCTGCTCTTGTGCAGCCCCGCCTAAAAGGGCATCAAGTCCTCTGCCTAAGCTTTTTCTTTTTTCTGCCATCTAACTTCAGTTTATCTATATCTTATTATGATTCCATGGTTTTTTTTATAACCTCTTTAGCGAGAGATAAGTACGCTTTTGACCCCAGGCACTCTGGGTCATAAGAAACGGCTGACATACCGTGGCTTGGGGCTTCTGCCAAACGAACATTTCTCGGAATAAAGGTCCAAAACAATTTGTCCCCAAAGTATTTTTTAAGTTGTGCTGAGACCTCTACTGAGAGACTGTTTCTAGAGTCAAACATTGTTCTAAGCACCCCTTTGATCTCTAGGTTTGGGTTGATTGTTTCTTTTATTTTATAAATTGACTCTAGGAGGCCCGACATCCCTTCAAGCGCGTAATATTCGCATTGGACCGGAATGATCAAGTGGTTTGCTGCTACAAGGGCGTTTAGAGTCAAAATATTCATCGAGGGTGGTGAGTCAATTAAAATATAATCAAACGGGGTGGTTATTGTTTTAATTTTTTCTTTGAGCACTGACTCCCTGTTCTGCATGCCGAGCATTTCAATTTCTGCTGCCATTAAATCGTTGTTTGAAGGCACGATACTAAAACCATCGTGCTCGGATGCCACAAAACACTCCTCCATACTTTTTGTTCCAACCAAGACATCGTAGATGGTTGACTGTTGTGGGCTCCTGTTACCCACAGAGGCGCTGGTGGCGTTTCCTTGTGAGTCGAGATCAATCAAAAGAGTTTTCCGTTGAATTTGTTGTAATGCTGCAGCCAAATTAATTGAGGTTGTGGTTTTTCCAACCCCTCCTTTTTGGTTTGCGATTACTATAATTTCTGGCATGTTATTTACGTTTTAGTATACAAACAGCGTGTCTGTCCGCATCAAGATAGGGTACATTAATTTTTTTTATTTGTAGAACCTTGAAGTTAGTTGAGGCTTCTTCTAGACGAAATCTTTCCGCCTTCCCTTTCATCGCAACAGCTAACCCCCCTTTAGGTAGAAGATGTCCCGCAACCCTTAAAAAATAATCAAGGCTTCCCAGCGCTCTAGAAACGATAGTGTTTGCTGCGTTGTTAAGGGTTGTTTCCTCAGCTCTTTTGCTAACCACAGCTACATTTTTTAAACCAAGCTCCCTAACCGTTTCAAGCAAAAAAGTAGCCTTCTTTTTTTTTGCTTCGATAAGCACAAACTGCTTTTTTGGTGCCGCTATCGCTAACGGTATGCCGGGTGTGCCGCCACCGCTGCCGATGTCTGCGACCGTTTTTCCTGTCAATAACGGGTGAATGCTCAAAGAATCTAAAAGGTGTTTGGTGATCGCCTCTTTGGGGTTGGTAATACCTGTCAAATTGAACTCTTGGTTTGCCTCTAAAAGAAGCCTTAGATAGTTGAGGTTTTTTTCTATTTGGACTGCAGTGAGGTTGACCCCCATCAGTTCTGTTCCGTTTTTAAAAGACTCTAGTTCTTTTTTTAGGTTGGCAGCTATCAAGAAATCTTTATTATTGTTCTTCCAGTGATGCTGGCATCAAGAAGGCCTTGGAATTCAGATATTGAGTCCTCTAATGAGACTTCTTTTGTAATAATTTTTTCAATGTTGGTTGGGAGCATTTTCTCAGCAATCTGTTCCCAAATCATTTGCTTGAAACTGTTGGGCAAGGTTGTGGAGTTTACCCCAAGGAGATTTACTCCTCTTAAGATAAACGGCATAACGTTTGTTGAAAGTTTAAAGTCTGCAGCCAGCCCGATGCTTGCAACATTTCCTTCAGGTTGTGTGGTTCTAAGAAGCCACGACAGCGTTTCGCCCCCTAGATTGTCGATTGCTCCACCAAAAACTGCTTTCTCTAGTGGGCGCGCTCCCATTTCGTTTTCACTGGTAACAACCACCGAAGAAGCGCCCAGTTCTTTTAAATAATCTGCGCTTTGTTTTTTGCTGGTTATGGCGACCACGTCATAACTCATGGAAGACAACATATTAATCGCAATGCTGCCAACGCCTCCCGAGGCCCCTGTCACAGCAATAGGTCCTAAGCTGGGCGACTGGTTGTTCAGCATCATTTTATAAATTGCCAATCCCGCGGCAAAACCGGCGGTTCCGATAGCCATAGCGGTTCTTTGATCCATGTTCTCTGGTAAGGATATGGCTGCCTCTTTAGTAAGCCTGGAGTACTCCGCATATCCCCCGTCGTGTGTCTCACTAAGCCCTGAACATGCAGCAATAACTGAGTCTCCCTCTTTGAATCTCGGGTCTGAAGAACTAACAACTGTGCCAGCAACGTCCACGCCACCGACCAAAGGGAAGCTTCGTAGTATTTTTCCAGCGCCGGTGACAGCTAAGGCGTCCTTATAGTTAATTCCAGAGTAGCGGTTCTTAAGGATCACCTCTCCTTCGGTGAGGTTTTCTAAAGATATCTGCTCTAACTTTGCCTGAATATTTTCATCTTCTTGGTGTATTCGTAGTGCCAAAAACTCGCTTGGGATATTAGTCATTAGTGGTTCCTTTGTTGTTTTGCTACATACTATCAGAAGACGAATTGGGCTGTCCTCTTCTGGCTCTATATTTTTTTTGTTCTAGCTCTGGGTCAGGCAAAGGCACGGAGCTCAAAAGGTTTTTAGTGTAGTCTCTTTGTGGGTTATTAAAAACCTCGGCGGTTTTACCCTTTTCAACGATTTCTCCTGTCTTCATGACAATTACCCGATCACAAATCTTTCTAACAACCGCTAGGTCGTGTGCTATGAAAACCATGGTTAGCTTCTTTTCTTTTTTTATTCGTAAAAGCAGTTCGATGATTTCCCCCCTAATTGAAGCATCAAGAGCGCTCACGGCTTCATCGCAAATCAGGAGCTGTGGTTTTGGCATTAGTGCTCTAGCAATCGCCACTCTTTGGCTTTGTCCCCCAGAAAGCTCGTGCGGGTACCTGCCTAAATACTCGACACCTAGGCCCACCTCGGTAATTCCGTTTTCAATATCTTTGTTTCTAGCGTTTACGCTCATTCCCGGAAAAAAAGAGGCCAGAGGTTCTGCTAAAATTTCATAAACAGTCATTCTTGGGTTTAGAGAAGAAAAGGGGTCCTGAAACACCACTTGTGTTTTTTTGTGTGCCTCCTTCATTTCCTTCTTTTTTATGTCTTTCAGCTTTTTGCCAAACATTGTTACCGAGCCTTCGGTGGGTTTTTGCAGAGCCAAAAATGTCTTTGCTAGGGTGGATTTTCCACTGCCGGATTCTCCAACAACGCCCAACACCTCACCATCGAAAACCTTCAGTGTAATGTTGTTGACCGCAATTAATTTCTCTTTCTTGCTAAAAGCTGTTTGTCTTGGCATCTCAAAAGCCACTGTTGTGTTCATTGCTGAAACGACAATTTCTTTGTTCTGTTTGGGTTTAACCTCCTCTTCTGGTTCCTCGTACATGCTTACTTCTCTCGATTTCTCAAGCAGCTCCTTGGTGTAGTCTGAGGCTGGGTCATAGAAAACTTGATTGATGCCACCATATTCTTGAAGTTCTCCGTCTTTCATCACCAAAACGTTTTGTCCGGTTCTGGCTACAACGCCCAGATCGTGGGTAATCAAAATAACCGCCATTGAGAACTTCTCTTTGACTTCGAGTATAAGATCTAAAATCTTCTCTTGAACGGTAACGTCTAGTGCGGTGGTTGGTTCGTCTGCTATTAACAGGTCTGGGTTGGTTAAAAGGGCAGAGGCAATCATAACCCTTTGTCTCATCCCTCCCGATAACTCAAAAGAATATCCTGCGTAACGTTGCGCTGGGTTGGATATGCCCACAGAATCCAGCATTTCAATGCACTTTTCTTTTCGTTCTTGTTTTGAATAGTTGGCCTTGTGTTGTTTTAAAACGCCCGACATTTGTTTGCCTATGCTTATGTATGGGTTCAGCGAACTCATAGGGTCTTGAAAAATCATTGCAATCCTGTTTCCTCTGATTTTATTAAGCTCCCCGCTCTCTAACCCAATCAGCTCTTGGCCCTTAAACACCACGCTTCCACTGCTTTTGCCGTTGCTCTCTAGAAGGCCCATAATGGACAAGACAGTTTGGCTTTTTCCTGAGCCTGACTCGCCAACGATACCCAGCACTTCATTTTTTTCCAGGTTGAAGCTTAGGTTGTTGACGGCGGTTATTGTTTGGCCCCTGCTTCTGAAAGAAACGTTTAGGTTTTCTACTGACAAAAGACTATTCATTGGGTCTTGTCCTGTCTTTCGGGTCGAGAGCGTCTCTTAAGCCGTCGCCAATAAAATTAAAACAAAACAGTGTTGTCGCTAAAAATATGCCTGGGAAGAGAAGCATCCATGGGGAGGATTCCATTTGTCTTGCTCCTTGGTTTACAAGCGCTCCCCAGGAGGTCATTGGCTCTTGAACCCCAAGCCCCAAAAAACTTAAAAACGACTCAACCAAAATAACCTGCGGCACCGTGAGCGCCACATAAACCACAACTATTCCAAGCAGGTTTGGAACTATGTGCTTGTATACGATTCTTATTGTGGAGGCGCCCCCGGTCTTAGCTGCGTCAACAAACTCCTTGCCTTTAAGGTTCAGTGTTTGTCCTCTTACGATTCTAGCGATATCCAACCAGTTAACCGCCCCTATAGCTATAAAAATAAGAAAGATGCTTCGACCAAAAAAAACCATCAACAAAATCACAAAAAACAAAAACGGCATTGCGTAAAGGACGTCTACGACCCTCATCATTAAGGCGTCTGTTCTGCCCCCCAAAAAACCCGAAACAGCACCATAGGTGACGCCGATGAAGACGCTAACAAGCGTGGCCACAAGGCCGACCATTAAGGATATTCTTCCGCCGTGCATTACGCGTACAAAAAGATCTCTGCCCAGGTCGTCGGTTCCAAAAATATGTCCATTCATAAGGTTAGGCGCGGTGGAGATTTGATACCAGTCTGTTTGGTCAATAGCATAAGGGCTTAGCATTGGACCAAAAAGGACCAAGAGAATCATGACCATCATGGTTGAAGCGGAAACAAGGGCCGCTCTGTTTTTTTTGAGTGCAGACCAGGCGTCTGAAATCAATGAATTGTTTTGTTTGTGCTTCATCTGTTTGTTTTTATTTTGGGGTCGATAAACCCATAAATCGTGTCTACAACAAGATTAAAAGCAATGATTAGACACCCATAAAAAACCACCACGCCCATTACTAGTGTGTAGTCTCTGTTTAGGGCACCCTGAACAAAATACCTTCCCAGACCAGGGAGACCAAAAATCTGCTCGACAACCACGGATCCGGTAATAATTGCTGCTGTGGCTGGTCCTAAATAAGAAACCACCGGCAGCAGTGTTGGCTTTAAGACATGTCCCAATATTATGTTTCTGGTTGGTATCCCTTGGGCTTTTGCCGTTCTAACAAAATTACTAGACAGCACCTCGATCATCGAGCCTCTTGTTAGTCTAGCTATATAAGCAACCTGTGGGAGAGCCAGGGCGGTCACCGGAAGAACCATGTTTAAAAACGCGCCGTTGTTGTACCCACCGGCCGGAAAAACATTGAGCACAATGGAAAACAAAAGGACCAACAACGGGGCCATTACGAAATTGGGTATTGAAATACCAATCATTCCAAAAAACATGACGCTATAGTCTAGTTTTGTGTTTTGGTTTAAAGCGGCGGTTGTCCCAATAATGGTGCCAAACAATAACGCCAGAAGAATCGCGGAGGCCCCTAGCCTTAAAGAAACCGGAAAGCCGGTCGCTATAAGCTCGGTCACGCTGTAGTCTCTGTATTGAAAAGAGGGCCCAAAGTCGCCTTGTAATATTGAGCCAATGTATTTATAAAGCTGTTTATAAACTGGGTCGTCTAGGTTATAGGCCTCTCTTAGGTTTGCTTCAACCTCTTCAGGCAAAGATCTCTCTAAATCAAAGGGTCCGCCGGGTGCTGCCTTGACCAGAAAAAAGGCAAGACATATTAGAGCTAGGAGCGTTGGTATGGCCCCAAAAAAACGCCCCAAAACAAATTTTATATTATTCACTGTCTGCTGTTTCTGTTTTCAGTATCTTCACATACTTTGAATAGTGATGATCCATGACGTTGCCCTCAAGACCAAAAACCCAGGGTTTCATCAAGTGCGTACTTACATAAAAATACAAAGGTATAATGGGCATTTCCTCTAACATGAGCTGTTCCGCTTTCCTCAAATCGTTTAGTCTTTCTTCTCCAGCCTTCTTTGAAGAAGCCAACTTTAGATAGTCGTCATATTGTTTATTGTTGAAGCCAGAGTGGTTCATCTCGTTTTCAGAGTGAAGGAGCTCTGAGAAAGTGTACGGGTCGTCATAGTCTCCTATCCATCCGCCCCTAAAGATTTCTGTGTCTTCTTTTAGTCTTCTTGTTTCTAGAAAAACCTTCCACTCTTGGTTTCTAAGGGTTGTTTTAACCCCCAAGACCTTCTTCCACATGGCGGCTATCGCCAGAGCAACCCTTTTATGGTTTTCCGAGGTGTTGTAAACAACCTCAACCTCTAGAGGGTTGTCGTCAGAATAGCCAGCCTCTTTATAGAGCCTCAAGGCTTCGCTGTCTCTCTTTTGTTGTGTCCATTTGGCCCAGCCGAGTTTTTCGCCTTGATACGTTTTTACCGGTGGAACAAACCCAAATGCGGGTATTTGTCCCGCGCCTAGAATGATGTCTGTTATCACTGACCGGTCAATTGCCATTGAAAGCGCTTGTCTTAGTTGCTGATTATCCTTAAAAGGAGCTTTTGTTGTGTTAAACCCGTAATAATAGCTGCCAAAATAAGGTGAGAAGAAAACGTCTTGCTCCAAACAAGCCCTAATCCACGGAAGCTGTTCTGCGGGAACGGTGTCCGTGAAATCAAGTTCGTCTGCCCTATAGCGTCTTAACGAGGAGTCGGGGTTATCTAAGGGGTAATAAAAAACGCTTTCAAGTGTGGTGTTTTTGTCGTCCCAATATGTTGGGTTTCTATCTAACTGTATATAGTCTTGTACGCGCCAGCCCGCTAAAACAAATGCCCCGTTGCTTACTAGGTTTCCTGGCTTCGTAAATTGTGCACCGTGCTTTTCTATGCTTTTGGGGTGTACTGGGTAGGTTGTTGAGTGGGTTAAAAGGGATAAAAAATAAGGCGTGGGTTCCTCTAATTCTATAACCAGCGTTTTGTCGTCTAGGCCATAAACCCCAAGATCGCTAGGGGGCGCCTTACCCAAAACAACGTCTCTTGCGTTTCTGATTGGGTAGAGCATGCTTGAATAATTTGACAATGTTTGTGGGTCAACGCTTCGACGCAAAGAAAAAACGAAGTCTTCGGCAACAACCTCGTCCCCATTGCTCCATCTCGCGTTCTTTCTAATTGTAAACGTGTAGGTCTTCAGGTTTTCACTAATTGTCCATGATTCGGCAGCCCCGGGTATGTACTCTCCACCGGGTGTCTCGCTAACCAAGCCCTCGTATAAATCTCTCAGGACGTTTGAGGCTGGGACACCCTCTGCTCGGTGCGGGTCTAGGGTTCCGGGTTCGGCTCCGTTGTTTTTTTTAAAGACCTGAACATCCGAGAGCTCGTTGCCGCTGTTGCCACCAACAACTATTTGGTTATTGTTTGTTAAGCATTCTTGTTCTTTTTCACCGCCGCAGCTTAGAAGCAACAAAGAACATGCTGCAATTGTGGTTGCCTTTTTCATAAGCCTTCTGCTTTTTTTATTTTTTGTTTTTTTAAATACACCAAAAGAACCGAGAGAGAGGCCGGTGTAATCCCGTCGATTAGGGCTGCATGGCCTATTGTTTTAGGAGAAAACTCTGTGAGTTTTTGTTTCGTTTCGTTCGACAGGCCGGACATTTTTGAGTAGTCCATGTTTTTTGGTAGCTCTGTGCTTGAGTGTTCTTTTTGTTTTTCTACTTCTCTTTTTTGTTTGTTCACATAGCCCTCGTACTTCGCTTCTGTTTCAATCAAAACATCCAAGGATTCTCTTAATAATTCTGGTTCATTGTTATAGCCGCTCCTTTCTCCTATGATTTCAGCAAGGGCTTTGTAGCCAATACCCGGCCTTCTGAGCAGGTCATAAGCCGCTTTTTTGTTGCTGCCTTTTTTGGCGGATTGCCCAAGCCGCTGAACATCGAATGGAGTAACAAGCGTGTTCTCAAGCCTTCTTTTTTCCTTGTTAAAAAGCTTTAGTTTGTTGTTCATTGTTTTCCAGCGTTTCTCCGATACAATCCCTAGTTTTTTGCCTATAGGTGTTAGTCTTTGGTCGGCGTTGTCTTCTCGAAGGAGGAGACGATGCTCGGCCCGGCTTGTAAACATTCTATAGGGTTCGCTTGTCCCGCGCGTAATTAGGTCGCTAGACAATACACCGAGGTAGGCTTCGTTTCTTTCTGGAACCCACAAGGGTTCGCCCCTTATTGACAGCCCCGCGTTAATGCCTGCAAGAAGGCCTTGTGCGGCCGCTTCTTCGTAGCCCGTTGTTCCGTTAATTTGTCCTGCAAAATAAAGGCCTTCTATTGTTTTTGTTTCGAAAGCTGGGGTGAGGTCTCTGGGGTCGAAATAATCATACTCGATCGCATAACCTGCTTGCGTTATTACCGCGCCCTCAAACCCCAGGATGCTTTTAATGAAGCGCTCTTGTTGTTTTGCCTCAACGCTGGTGGAGATGCCGTTTGGGTAAACCTCCTCAGAGGTCAGCCCTTCCGGCTCTACAAAAATTTGGTGTCTGGTTTTGTCTGCGAACTTTAACACCTTGTCTTCAATTGAAGGGCAGTACCTTGGCCCCACACCCTCAATTGCTCCTGTGTGTAGCGGCGAGTCTTTCAAAGAGTTTTTAATAATCTCGTGTGTTTCTTCATTGGTGTGCGTGATGTGGCAACTGACTTGCTTGGGGTGATCTGCTCTTGATGACAGAAAAGAAAACACCGGCCTGGGTTCGTCTCCCGGTTGTTCCTGAAGCAAGTTAAAGTTAATGCTGCTTTTAAGCAGTCTTGGCGGTGTTCCGGTTTTGAGTCTTCCTGTTCTGGGTGAAAATTCTAGTAGTTGTTTGGCCAAAGCGATGGATGGCTTGTCGCCCTTTCTGCCTCCGCTGGTTTGTTCTCTTCCGGTGTGGATCACTCCGTTTAAAAAGGTCCCAACGGTTAGCACCAGTTTTTTAGAAAAGTAGGTTTCGCCGGCTTCTGTTTCTATTCCGCGCAAAGCCCCTTTGTTTATTAAAACCCTTGAGGCGGCGCCCTCGACAACGACTAGGTTTTTGTGCTGCTTTAATTGTTCCTGTATTGCTTTTTTATACAGCGCTCTGTCGGCTTGTGCTCTTGTTGCCTGAACGGCCTTGCCTTTGCTTGAGTTTAATGTCTTTAGGTGGATCCCAGCAATGTCTGCCGCTCTTGCCATAAGCCCTCCGAGAGCATCTATTTCTTTTGCGAGGTGTCCCTTACCCACTCCGCCAATAGCGGGATTGCAGCTCATTTGTCCAATGCTTTCTTTGCTGTGGGTTAAAAGGAGGGTTCTGTGCCCCATTCGTGAGAGGACAGCAGAAGCCTCGGTTCCGGCATGTCCCCCGCCAACCACAATTGCGTCAAAATTCTTTTCTTGTTTGCTCAAGCTATTTCCCAATACAAAACTTATTAAATATCTCGTTTAAAAGCTCCTCGCTTGTGTACTCCCCCGTTATCTCAGAAAGACTATTCTGCGCCTGAAGAAGCTCTTCTGCAACCATATCCCCGGCTTGTTTGTCCTTGGCTTTATCGCTTGCCAGCTCAAACGCCATAAAAGAGTTTTGGAGGCTGGTCAAGTGTCTTCTTCTGGCGGTCATGGTGAGCTCTGTGTTTTTTGAGCCCCTAAACCTGTTGCTTATGTTTTCCACAATTTTTCCAACCCCTTCTCCACTAAGCGCTGAAACGTAGAAGGTGTTGGCTGATTTTACTGTTGTCCACTCCTTGTTGTCTAACAGATCGCTTTTGTTAAAGACAAGGAGTTGGTCTTTGGGCGGCTCCTCTATTGTTGTTTCTTTTCCTGCCTCCCTGACCCTTATGTTTAGGTCCGCGTTTTTTGCTGCCTCCAAGGCTCTGCGAACCCCCTCTTGTTCAATTTTGTTTTCTGTTTGTCTTACTCCAGCAGTGTCTACAAAAGAAACCGCGTGCCCATCAATGGTTGTGTTTACCTCAATTGTGTCTCTTGTGGTGCCCGGCTCATCGCTAACAATGGCCCTGTTGTGCCCACAAAGCTGGTTAAGAAGCGTGGATTTTCCAACGTTTGGTTTGCCGGTTATTGTCACAACGATTCCGTCTCTAACTCTGCAGGCTATTCTGGTTTGGTCAAGAAGATCCTGATAGTTCTTTCTTGTTTGTCTAAACAGTTTTCTTAGGTTTTTATGGTGTCCGGTTTCGTCCAGATCTTCTTCTGGAAAATCAAGCGCTGCCTCTACGGTGCTCCTAAGGTCGGCAAGGGAGTCAAGCAGGGAGAATATTTTTTTTGAGAACGCGCCTTCTAGAGAGTGTCTAGCTGCTTTTGCAACCTCGGCAGAAGTGCTTTCAATTAGGTCTGACACTGCCTCGGCCTGCGTAAGATCAAGCTTATCATTGAGAAACGCTCTTTTGGTAAACTCGCCCGCTTCTGCCGGTCTTGCTCCTTCTTGATAAAGCACAGCAAGTATTTCATCAACAATGGCGACGCTGCCGTGGCAACTAATCTCGAAAGTGTCTTCGCCTGTGTATGATGCTGGCGACTCAAACAAAAGAACAACGACGTAATCTATTATGTTGCTTTTAGCGTCATAAAAAGGGGTGTACTCGGCCTGCATATGCCGAAGGTTTTTTCTTGTGGTTTTTTTTGCTATCTGTTTTGCTTCTGTTCCAGAAACCCTTATAACAGAAACCCCGGAGGCGCCCTGAGCTGATGACTGAGCGGCTATTGTTCCGGAAAGCTTTTCGATCTTTTTGTTCAAGGTCAGTTGTTTATTTAGCGCTCGCTTTTCCCTTTTCGATCCTCTTGTTAATTCTCCACTGTTGTGCTATCGAAAGGAGTGAGTTGGTCAACCAATAAAGAACCAGTCCTGACGGGAACCATGCAAAAAGACCGGTGAACATTATAGGAAGAACTGCCATAACTTTTGCTTGCGTGGGGTCTGGAGGTGCTGGGTTTAGCTTTTGCTGAAACCACATTCCCAACCCCATCAGAATTGGCAACACAAAATAGGGGTCCCTAGATGACAAGTCGTCTAACCAAAGAAAGAAAGGGGCCTGTCTGATCTCAACGCTTTCGAGCAAAACCCAGTAAAAAGCAATAAAAAAAGGAATCTGAATTAACATCGGAAGACAGCCTGCCATTGGGTTTACTTTTTCTTTTTGGTAGAGGTCCATCGTCGCTTTCCCTTGGGCCTGTTTGTCGTTTTCATAGCGATCCTGAATAGCTTTGATTCTCGGTTGTAGTTCTCTCATTCTGGCCATTGACTTACCGCTTGATTCTGTCAGCCTAAAGAAAACAATTTTTATGAGCACGGTTACCAAAATAATTGCTAGTCCCCAGTTGCCTACATAATCATGGATGTTTTCAAGCAACCAAAACAAGGGTGCGGCCAAAAACGAAAGTTTTCCAAAATCGACACTTAGCTCCAGGCCGCTTCTTGCTGCCCTGAGTTGCTTTTGAAGTTTTGGCCCAATAAAAAGCGTTGTTGTCACCGTGTCTGTCTGTCCTGAAAGCAGGGTTCTTGTTTCTAGTGAAATCGCAGAAAGCTTGTTTAGTCGGTCTGTCTCTTTGTGTGTTGCTTCATATCTGTACGCTTCATTAATGGGCGGCAAAAAAGCCACCAAAAAATGGTGCTTAATGTTGGCCGCCCACCCCGAGTTGTGTGTTTTGTTATAAGGGCTATCAACAAGGTCGTCCGGGTACAGTTTCTCATAGCTGTCTCCGTCGTAAACAATTCCTCCGTCGAACGAGTAGGTTTCAACATTAAACATAGACCTCTCAACCTCTGCGTTTCTTTTTACAAGTTGAACGTATGGCACAAAAGAATAGGCTTGATCCGAGTAGTTTGAGACCTCTTGTTGAAGGGTAACCTCATAAGAGTCTTCGGTTAGTGTGTAGGTTTTAACAACCTGAATGTTGCCCTGCTCCCAAGCGTATCTAACCGTGGTTTTCCCGTCTCTTTTTGTCGGGCCAGAAAGTTTTTTAAAGGCCTGTGTATGGTTGGCCTCGTTTTCATTGGTGGTTGAAAGTAGCCCGGTCTGAAAGTAATGATAAGCGTCGGTGCTTAGGGAAAGCAGCTCTATGGGTGTTTGTTCTTGTTGTTTTGACGGGTGATACTTTGTGAGCTTTGCGCCAACAATATCTGCCCCTTTGTTTGGGTTTATGTATAGCTCAACAACGTTGTTTTTTAGTAGCTCTGTTCTTACTGCCGACAAAGGGGTTGCTTCTGCAACGGTGTTGTTTTCAATGGTGGGCAACGTGTCTGAGAGCCCTAACACAGAATCTGCTCTGGGGGTGCTCTGTCTAGTGGGCCCCTGTTCAACCGGGGTGGTTGTTTCGTTTGTTTGTGTTGGGGGTACGTACGACCACTCAGCATATGTTGCATAAAGCAACACAGCAAAGCCTGCCCATAAAATTACTCTGAGGTTTTCCAATTATGCTCCGTTAAATTAACAATGTTATCTTTATGAAACCCAAGACTGCTAGAAACAAGTTTAGCATCATATTTCTTTGCTGTGCCCCTGTAAACCAAGACTATGTCTATAGGTTTGAGCTCAAGGTCTGAGAGCGTATGTCTGATAACTCTCTTAAGCTTGTTTCTTTCTGTTGCGTTTTTAATTTTTGTTTTTGGGACGCTGATACCTAGTCTACATTTGTCTTTGTTGTTTTGAGTGATGTGTACTACAAAGGTTTCATCTTTGCTAACAGGTTTTGTTGAAATGACTTTGTTAAAGTCTATACCCGCCGAAAGAAGCATCTTGGTTAAACCGACAGCTTTTTTCTGCCTTTTGCTCGTCTTCTGTTTACAACAAGTCTCCCAGCTTTAGTGGCCATGCGCGACCTAAAGCCGTGTGTTCTTTTTCTCTTTAAATTACTTGGTTGATATGTTCTTTTCATTACTAACTAAAACCTTATTTAAAAACAATACGATACAAATGATGTTTAGGGGATAGAAGAGTATTTAAGTCCTTATAATATGTCAACCCAAAAACAACCTGTGGATAACTGTTCCTTAAAAGTATAGTATTTATTTTCTTAAGATTTTTTATACAAACCCACAAAAAAAGGTAGAAATGATGCAAAGCAAGGTCTGGAATGATTGTTTATCAATACTAAAATCAGACCTAACAGAATCACAATTTAATACCTGGATTAAACCACTTTCTGTAATCGAAGACGAAGAATCACAAACAATAACGCTGCTTGCTCCAAACAAGTTTGTAGTTAACTGGGTTCAAAAAAACTATTTAGAAAAAATAAAAAACGTTGCCTCAAAAAAACTGACTGGCAATGCCACTGTTGCGATCTCAATCGGCGAAGAACCCTACTCAGATAAGGCGGTGCTCTCGTCAACGAAGAAAATCGGGACACCGGTTGGCTCTCCGCTTAATAGTCATTATGTTTTTAAAAACTTTGTTGGTGGCAAAAGCAACCAACTAGCTAGGGCGGCTGCGCTGCAAATTACTGAAAACCCAGGAACGTCTTACAATCCCTTTTTTATTTATGGGGGGGTGGGTCTTGGAAAAACACACCTTATGCAAAGCGTTGGTAACGCTATCAAAGAAAACAAACCTAACATGAAGGTTGCTTATGTACACTCTGAAAGGTTTGTTGGAGAAATGGTTTCTGCAATTCAACACAACGCGCTAAATTCTTTTAAAAACGATTATCGCTCCTTAGACGTCTTGCTGATTGATGACATCCAGTTCTTTGCAGGTAAAGATAAATCTCAAGAAGAGTTCTTTCATACTTTTAATGTTCTTCTTGAAAGCAACTCTCAGATAATAATTACAAGCGACAAGTACCCAAAAGAAATTAAAGGCTTAGAAGAAAGACTTAGGTCCAGATTTGGCTGGGGCTTAACCGTATCTATAGACCCGCCTGAGATGGAAACCTGTGTTGCAATATTAATGGTTAAGTCTGAGCTTGAGGACTTTGTTTTGCCTGAAGATGTAGCTTTTTTTATAGCTAAAAACATAAGATCAAACGTTAGAGAACTCGAAGGAGCCCTTAGAAAGGTTATAGCGAGTTCGCGTTTTACCGGTAGAGAGGTTTCTATCGAATTAGCAAAAGAGTGTCTAAGAGACCTTCTCTCATTACAGTCCAGACAAATCACAATAGAAAACATACAAAAGACGGTGGCTGAATACTTCAATATAAGGGTTTCAGACCTTCACTCAAAAAGACGAAGTCGCTCTATAACTAGGCCGAGACAGCTAGCCATGTCTATTTCTAAAGAGCTTACTAAGAACAGCCTCCCTGAAATTGGAGACCTCTTTGGTGGGCGCGATCACACGACAGTTATACATGCTTGTAAAAAAATTGAACAGCTTAAGTCTGATGACTTGAAATTATCTGAAGACTATAACAACATCAAAAGGTTATTAATGTTGTGAATAAACTGTACACAAAATATCGTACTGGTTTTATCCACATTTTATTAACATTATAGGTGTCTTATGAACATGTTACTATCATTAAATTACTGGTAAGTACTTGATTATTAACGTAATAATGAGATTATCTACATATCAACAGAACTAATAATAATAATAAATAAATAAAATGAATAATATTACTATAAATTCAAATATTCTTTCGGTGGCTTTACAGAGTGTCATAGGGGTTATTGAGAGAAAACAAACCATGCCGATTCTTGGTCATGTTCTTATTGAAAACAAAAAAGGAGAGCTTACTCTCACAGGAACGGACCTCGAAGTACAAATACAATCACACACCAATATTGATGACAAGCAAAGCAATGTAATAGCGACTGCTCCCGGTAGAAAACTCTATGACATTATTAGATCTTTAGACAACAAAGAAATTAATATTGAATTTAGTGACTCTAACATTGTTATAAAATCTGAAAACAGTACTTTTAAACTACAGTCTTTACCACCAAACGAGTTTCCGTTGTTTGAACCGGGTAGCAAAGAAAGCAGTTTCGTTATAAAGCAGGCAAGCCTTAAAAACCTTCTACAAAAAACACATTTTGCTATGGCTCAGCAGGATGTTAGGTTCTACTTAAATGGTTTGCTATTAGAAACAAGCCCAAACAAGCTGGTATCTGTAGGGACAGATGGCCACAGATTGGCTAGAACAGTTGCTAGTGTTGATAAAGCACAGTTAGATGAGTCTAGTTTTATAATACCGAGAAAAGCAGTTCAGGAGGTTCAAAGAATCATCGGCGATGAAGGAGATTCTAAGCTTTCATTCTCAGACAACCAGGCCACCTTTAACCTAAACGATGTTACTCTCACGAGTAAACAGATAGACGGGAGCTTCCCAGATTACAACAGAGTGATACCAGGTGAAACATCAATTAATATATTAATTAAAGCCGCAAGCATTAAACCCGCGCTTCAAAGGGTTTCTATCTTAGCTAATGAAAAGTTTAAAGGGGTTAGGGTAGATATTAACAATGAAAAACTAACCATATCGTCAGAAAACCCTGAACAAGAAAGCGGGTCAGAGACGATTACAATAGACGACACACAACAATCGCTATCGGTTGGTTTTAATGTTTCATACCTTATAGACGCAATCTCAGCTTGTGATGGAGACCTTGTTAGTATTGGTCTTAATGATGAAAACACAAGCGCATTGATTACTGATCCCACAGACCCAGAAGCTAAGTTTGTTGTAATGCCCATGAGGCTGTAAACATTGCAGATTAAGTCTCTGGCCCATAAAAACTATAGAGGCCTTTATGAAGAGAGGGTTGTTTTTAAAAAGGTTAATCATGTTGTTGGTAACAACGGAACAGGAAAAACCTCACTAATAGAGGCCATGATTTTGCTTCTTAATGGAAGATCTTTTTTGGGTTCTACCACAAAAGAAATAGTAAACAAAAACAAATCAAGCTTTCAGTTGGTAGGGGAGGTTGTCCAAGATAACAACACAACCGACAAAGTCACTCTTTCCTTTAGTCACAATAAAAAAATACACCAACTCAACAACAAAAGACTGGGTCAGCAACACGCCCACCAAAGGTTTCCCCTTTGTTTGATCGACACAAACTCTATAAGCGCTTCGTCCGGAACACCCGCGCACAGAAGAGACTTGCTTGACAGGGCGGTGTTCCACGTGGAACCACAGCACGCAAAAAACCACAAAACACTAAAAAAATGCTTGTCACAAAGAAACAAAGCCCTTAGGAGAGGAGAAGACAAGAGAAGCGTTCAAAGCTGGGATGAACAGCTTGCAGAGGTAGGCGAGAAGATTAGCGAGGCGAGAAGAGAAATGCTTGATGACACAATAGAACAGCTTGGTTATATATCAAAAGACCTGCTTAACAACAAGATAGGTTTACAGCTGAAACAGGGCTGGGAAGGTAAAACATATCTTGAGAGCCTTAAAAAGACAATTGAGAAGGATTACGTATTAAAAACCACGTCTTCTGGTCCACAGAAAGACGACTTCAACCTTGTTGTGAAGAACACCAAAACGAAGGGCTTTTATTCTCATGGACAAGAAAAATTAGCAGCTGTTTCATTAATATTGGCATTAAACTTTATTATAGAAGAGCGCAAAAAAACAAGCTCAATAGTAATAATTGACGAAGCGGAATCAGGGCTAGATAATGAAGCCAACAACAGGCTCTTAAATTTACTAAAAAGCCTTACAAATCAACTAGTTATAACGTCTTTGTCTCATCATAAAATTAACAACAAAATACAAGGTAATTTATTGTATCCAAAGCAAATATAACCACATATTTTTGATATAATTATGTTGTTTCAAACAAGAAACAAATAATGCCAAAAAAGACAAAAGACCCCAAAAAAAAATACGACTCAACAAACATTAAAGTCCTTAAAGGACTAGATGCTGTTCGTAAAAGACCGGGCATGTATATTGGTGACACGGATGATGGCACAGGCCTCCACCACATGGTCTTTGAGGTTGTTGATAACTCAGTAGATGAAGCATTAGCAGGCCATTGTAGCCACATTGAGGTGATTATTCACCAGGATGACTCGATAACCGTTAAAGATAACGGGAGAGGCATACCTGTAGATAAACACAAAGGAGAAAAAAAGTCTGCAGCAGAGGTCATTATGACTGTACTCCATGCTGGTGGTAAGTTTGACGATGATTCATACAAGGTTTCTGGGGGGTTACACGGGGTCGGTGTCTCGGTTGTTAATGCGTTATCAGAGTCGCTTAATCTAAGAATACACAAGAACGGAAGCGTTTACCTTCAGGATTACACTCACGGAGTGCCCAACGCAGCACTTAAAAAGGGGCCAAAGTCTGAAAGAAACGGAACCACGATAAGCTTTAAGCCTAGCCCAAAGACATTTACTAACACAAAATACAGTTTTGATGTGCTTGCTAAAAGATTGAGAGAGCTGTCCTTTTTAAACTCTGGGCTCACCATTAATCTTTCAGACGAAAGAGCCAATAAAAATGAAACCTTTTACTTTGAGGGGGGTATTAAGGCATTTGTATCACATCTAAACAAACTCCAAAAGCCTATACACGAAAGCGTTATACACATAGAGAAAACACTCAAAGACATAAACGTTGAAATTGCTATTCAGTGGAACGAGGCCTATAGAGAAAACATGTATTGTTTTGCTAACACCATTAGACAAAAAGATGGGGGCACACACTTGGCAGGATACAGGGGGGCGTTAACAAGAACGATTAACTCTTATATCGATAAAGAGCTAAAAAACGAAAAAGCTGTTTCAGGCGAAGACTGTCGTGAAGGGATGACCGCAATAATATCTGTTAAACACCCCGATCCTAAGTTTTCATCTCAGACCAAAGACAAACTTGTATCTTCAGAAGTAAAAGGCGTTGTTGAATCCATCGTTAATAAGCACCTTAAAGAATTCTTAATGGAAAACCCTGTTGAGGCTAAAATTATTATTCAGAAAATTTTAGACTCAGCAAGAGCAAGAGAGGCAGCCCGCAAAGCAAGAGAAATGACAAGAAAAGGAGCTCTTTCCATGACAGGCTTGCCTGGAAAACTCGCTGACTGCCAAGAAAAGAACGCAGAACTCAGCGAAATATTTCTGGTTGAGGGCGACTCCGCGGGCGGCTCTGCTAAACAAGGCAGGGACAGAAAAACACAAGCAATACTTCCGCTTAAAGGAAAGATTCTTAATGTTGAAAAAGCAAAAAAAGACAAAATCTTCTCATCAACTGAAATAGCAACGCTAATAACGGCACTGGGTTGCGGTATTGATGACGAGTTTGACATAGAAAACCTTAGATACCACAAGGTTATTATAATGACAGATGCAGACGTAGACGGTTCCCACATCAGGACCCTGTTACTAACTTTTTTCTTTAATGAGCTTTTTGATCTTGTAGATGCTGGACACGTGTATATTGCTCAACCACCGCTTTATAAAGTAAAAAGAGGAAAAAAAGAACAGTATGTAAATAGCGATGAAGAGCTTAACAACTTAATAATTAATAATGCTATTGCTGGGCTTAAATTGACACAAAGAGGAAAAAAGAAAGGTCTTGAGGGTGACGGGCTATTTAATATCTTAATGCAGCATATTGAAACCACAAGCTTGATTGAAAAACTGTCTAAACAAATTGGTCGCAACGCCGCTAAAACACTTTCTGAGCATAAGCTAATAACCAAAACAGACGCCAACAACAAAAAGAAGCTTGATCTTTGGGTTAAGAGTTTTTCTAGAGCGGCAAAAAAGACAGCAAAAGAAAATGACAACGAGATGGATATCAAGCTTGTTAACGATGAAGACGGCATCCCCTATATATCGATTCATGAGGGTCTTAATGGGTCTTCAGCAGAAAAAAAATTACCCATTACTTTCTTAAAGTCATTGGAATACAGATCATTCACGTCCTATCAAAAATACAAAAAAGACTTTACGGGTAAAGTAGCGCTCTCAAACGGAGGAGAAAAGACTAGCTTTGATTCAATCACCGATTGCCTGGACCATATTCTGGACAACTCAAAAAAAGGACAAAACATTCAAAGATACAAAGGGCTTGGTGAGATGAACCCCGTACAATTATGGGAAACAACGCTTGACCCCAGTTCGCGCTCTTTGGTCCAGGTTAATATCGATGACAAAGAAGAAGCAAACCAGGCCTTTGCCACCCTAATGGGTGACGAAGTAGCTCCAAGAAGGCAGTTCATAGAAGAAAATGCTCTAAATGTGTCTAACCTAGACATATAACCCCTAGAAAATGACGTTAATAGGTTAGAAACCACAAAAAAACTGACAGAAAACCACTTTTTTCTTTATTTTTTATCAAAAGAGCTTATTTCTGCTTCAATCCATGTTTGTGCCTCTTTGTTAATTTCCTCTATACTTTTCCCTTGAACATTAATTGGTTTGCCAATACTGAATGTTATTTTGCCCGGGTGTTTTAAAAACCCCCTTCTTTTCCAAAACTTCCCTGAGTTGTGAGACACAGGTAAAATCTTACAACCTACGCCTTTAGCCAATAAAGCACCACTTAAACCGTACCTTTTTGTTTGGTTGTAAGGCATTCTGGTACCCTCTGGAAAAATAATGATCCACCTGTCCTCTTTGAGCCTTTCTTTTCCCGTTGTTATAACTCTTTCAACTTCGCTTTTACCCATGCCTCTTTTAACAGGGATTAGTTTAAATTTTTTTATAGCACCCCTAAATAATGGAGCATACATAAGCTCATTTTTGGCAACCCAAGAAGAAGGGCTAAAATATTTTAACCCTATAAACAGCTCCACAACAGAAGAGTGTTTAATAAAAACAACACACTTTTCAGAAGGTATGTTTTCTTCCCCTTTTAGTTCGCACTCAAGGCTACAAAGCTTATTCAAACAGTAAAGGTTTGTCTCGGCCCAAAGAGCTGCAATCGACCACCTTTTTTTGTCATTAACGATTGGTTTTGGTAGAAGCGCAAGAGAGCAAAAAAACAAAAAACTTGAAAACAGAAAGAGTGTGTAAGCTAGAGAGCGGACAAACAAAACCAGATAACGCATAAACTACAAGGCCGATTAGTTTTTAACGGTTTCTGTAAAAGCTTTCTTAAGTTCGCTTATGTTGGTTGTTTTTTGGACCATGGTGTCCCGGTCCCTCAGGGTAACGGTTTCTTGGTCCAGACTGTCAAAGTCAACCGTTATACACACAGGGGTTCCAATTTCATCATGTCGCCTATAGTTTTTTCCAATGTTGCCGGTGTTCTCAAGCAAGACCCTTCCAAGACCAAGCGACTGAAGGCCCGCCTTTATTTCTTTGGCCAGACCAACAAGCTGCTCGTTGTTTTTCTTTAAGGGTATTATTGCGGCTTTTATTGGGGCCAGGTGAGGGGCCAGAGAGAGGAGGGTTCTTTCTTTGTTGTCTTCAAGACGCTCTTTTTTGTATGCCTCGTTTAAGACGGCCAGAACCCCTCGATCAAGACCCGCAGACGGCTCAATAACATAGGGTATGTGCCAGCTTTTGTCTTTGTTGTTTTGAACAGCCAGCTTGGTTGTGGACTCCTGGTTCCCAACCACCTTTGAGTTAATGCTATAGTCCGCTTGGTTTTTTGTGTGTGAACCAAGATCAAAATCCGTTCTGTTTGCAACCCCTTCGAGCTCTTCTTCTCCGTGAGGAAACGCATACATAATATCTACAGTCTTTTTTGAATAATGAGAAAGGTCTGCTTTGGGCACGTCTAGTAGCCTAAGGCTTGTTTCTTTTAAACCCTGTTGCTTCCACCACTCAACCCTTTGTTCTACCCAGTAATCGTGCCACTTGTCATCATCACCCTGGCCAACAAAAAACTCCAGCTCCATCTGTTCAAACTCACGCAACCTAAAAATAAAGTTTCTTGGCGTTACTTCGTTCCTAAAAGCCTTCCCAATTTGGGCAATACCAAAGGGTATCGATCGTGAGGTAGAGTCCAGCACATTTTTAAAATTGATAAAAATTTGCTGAGCTGTTTCTGGTCTAAGATAAGCAAAGTTTTTCCCGTCATCAATCGGACCAACACTGGTTTTAAACATTAGGTTAAAAGGCCTTGGTTCGGTCAGGTCGCCCGACCCACAGCCAGGACAAGCGTCACCCTTAATGTGGTCTGCCCTCCAACGGGCCTTGCATTTCTTGCAGTCAACCAGGGGATCCGTAAAAGTATCTTCGTGCCCAGAATATTTTAAAACAGAGGGTTTACTTAGTATTGATGCATCCAGCCCTTCAACATCGTCTCTTTCGTAAACCATAGAAGACCACCAAGCTGCTTTTAGGTTGTTTTTTAGCTCCACGCCAAGCGGGCCATAGTCATACAAACCCCGCATGCCACCATAAATTTCGTTTGACTGGAAAACAAATCCCCGTCTTTTACAAAGAGAAACCAAGTCTTCCATGCTGCTGGCAGTCAATATATTTGCCTCTTTAGTTGTGTGTCTTGAATTATAGCGTTCTTTTTTGTTTATAACATACAAAGCAGCCACAAAACTATAATTGATTCAACCGGTGTTCCCAAGTATTATGGGTCTTGCTTGGTGTATTTCCACAACGCGCAAACATACTTTTGGTTTTAAACCGATTGTGAGACGCAAGTAAGCGGAAGCTGAAGAAACGATGTCGTTTATCTCATAATTAGTTCTTCTATTGCCCAGCACAAATTTAACCTATGCTTAATTGAAAACAAGGAGCAACATGAAAAAACTAGAATACATTTGGTTGGATGGATATCAGCCTGAACCCTCACTAAGAAGCAAAGTCAAAGTCACAGACGGCAGCCCTCCTGATTGGTCGTTTGACGGTTCTTCTACACAGCAAGCAGAAGGGGGGAGCTCGGATTGTATTTTAAAACCCGTGAATGAATACAAAGGACCCAGGTCTTCAGACAGTCTCGTAATGTGCGAGGTTTTGGCGCCTGACAAGTCCCCGCATCCGTCAAACACCAGGGACGCATGCGTTGAGCTTTTGTCTGATGACTGGTGGTTTGGCTTTGAGCAAGAATATTTTTTTACCAACCCTGAAGACGGGACCATTCTTGGTTGGGAAGACGGAACACCAAGACCTCAAGGAGACTACTATTGTGGAGTTGGCTCTGGAAACGTTCAAGCAAGAGAGGTTTCCGAAGCACACATGGACGCTTGCCTAGAGGCAGGTATCATGATCACCGGCACCAACGCAGAAGTCGCGCTTGGTCAATGGGAATACCAATGTTTCGGTAAGGGCTTAAAGGCCGCAGACGATCTTTGGGTGAGCCGCTATCTTCTACATTTAATTGCTGAAGAGTACGGTGTTTCTGTCAATATCCACCCAAAACCACAACAAGGTGACTGGAATGGATCTGGAATGCACACTAATTTCTCAAACGGACAAATGAGAGACTCCGGCACGGAAGAGCTAATGAATAACCTCTGCGAAAAACTGGGGGCGGTCCATCAAGAGGGCATAAAAAACTATGGCTCTGATAACGACATGCGACTAACGGGCAAGCACGAAACACAAAGCATCAGCACTTTTTCATATGGCGTCAGCGACAGAGGAGCAAGCATCAGGATCCCTATCTACACCGTAGACAATAACTGGAACGGTTATTTGGAAGACAGAAGACCGGCGTCTAACGCAGACCCATACCGGATAATTGCACATATAGTTGGCACACTAACAAACTAAAACAAAGGGCTTCTTTGGAGCCTTTTGTTGTGTCTCACCTTTGCTCTGGGGCGGTTGTTTTTCTTTCTTGTTTTTGGGTCGTCAAACAACCAAACAACATTCAGGCTAATGGCTAGTGGCTCCATACCCATTTGATAGTCTATGCTTTTTGGGGCGTATGGACCTAAGGCTGTTTTATCAAGGTTTGTAGCCGAGGCGCCAGAAGATGTTTTTAGTTTTTTGATATCAACGTTAACGCTAATTTTATTGTTCAGGGGGTAATCCACCCCAACCTGAAACACAGGGTCTAAAGAGTTCTTAAGGCTAAAGGTAGCCCCAGTTAAGGGACCCAGCGGCTTTACGTGATGAAAAGACGAGTAAATTAAGCCGGCACCAATATAGGGTCTAAAAGCAGAGCTCTTCGGTCTGAAATAATATTGCAAAACCATGTTTGGGGACAGGGGAACAAAGGAGGCTACTTTAGCTTCCTTTCCAGACGCCGAACTAAAAACACTGATTGTAGACGGGACGCCCGCAAAAAATTCTAAGCTAAAATTATCGCTGAGAAGGTAACCAACAGAAAGGGTTGGCATCCCGTATCTAGACATACCAAGCTGACTGTTTTGGCCAAACTGCGGAACCAATAATGTGTAACCTGATTTTAAAATCAAATCCCCTTTGTCTATTTTGTCGTTTTGTCCCAAGACAACACCCGAGAAAAAAAACACAGCAAAAAAAACAAATAACCTCATGACAGACATCCTAGCAGACAAATGTGTGGTAATTGTGTAGGCGAGACCTAGCATTTTTTTAAGCGGCAGCTCCTATGAGCTGGTCAATTCCGTTAAAGTTGTTTTTTTCAAGATATTCTTCAAGACCTTTGTTGATCTTGTTACAAACCAAGGGGTCAAAAAACAACGCAGTTCCTACGCCTACCGCAGAAGAGCCCGCAAGCAAAAACTCTATCGCGTCTTCAGCAGAAGACACCCCTCCCTGACCCAAGATGGGAATGTTGTGATTTTTGCTTACTTGGTAAACGTCATAAACCTTTTTGAGCGCTATCGGTTTTATTGCAGGACCAGAAAGGCCACCCGCATGGTTCCCCAACACCGGTGTTCTTTTCTCTATATCAATCATCATTCCTGTGATTGTGTTTATCACAGCAAGGGCATCGGTGCCTGCCTCTATACAAAGCCTAGCGTTTAATTGAATATCAGACTGATTCGGAGACAGTTTGGTGATGATTGGTTTTGTGGTTGTTTTTCTACAAGCTTCCACAACCTGTGCTGACATTTCAGGATCGTTTCCAAACTCCATGCCCCCTTTTTTTACGTTAGGGCATGAAATGTTTAGCTCAATAGCGGCTACCAACGAACGATCAAACGCTTTACAAACGGCAACATATTCGTCAACTGTCGAGCCTGAAACATTGGCAATGTATTGTGTTTCAAGCGGCTGCAACCCGGGAAGAATGTCGTTGACAACCCTGCTAACCCCTGGGTTTTGTAGACCAATGGAGTTAAGCATTCCTGACGGGGTTTCTGTTACTCGATGAGGGGTGTTCCCCAGCCTTGGTTCTAACGTGGTTCCTTTAAGGACAATACCGCCAACAACCTTGTTTGAAAAACCCTCTAGCCTGCTGTACTCGTCACCAAAACCAACACACCCCGAAAGCAAAATTATCGGAGAGACCATTTCTAGGCCTACGAATTCTGTTGAAATTGTGCTTTTACTAACCATACTAGGGCTATGCTGCATATTGTACTACACCAGCCAGAAATTCCACCAAACACAGGCAATATTATTCGACTTTGTGCAAACACAGGCACGGCGCTTCACCTGGTTCACCCTCTTGGTTTTGCTATGACCAAAAAAAGCCTAAGAAGGGCGTATCTTGATTATCAGGAGACGGCCAACATAACGCACCACAACAACATTGTGGATATGAAAGAGGGCTTTTCTGGGCGGGGCTATTATGCAATTTCTACAAAGGGCCACACCGCATATAACGAAATAAAATTTAAAGAAAACGACGTATTTCTTTTTGGTAGCGAAACACAAGGTTTGCCTGAAGATGCGCTATCTTCCAAAGATTGCCTGGGGGTCCTTAGGGTTCCCATGGTTGGAGGCTCAAGAAGCATTAACCTTGCAAACACAGTTTCTATTGTTCTCTACGAAGCGTTGCGTCAACTAGGCTATCCTGAGCTAGTTTAACGCTTCTTCTTTAATGGGCCTTAGCATCAACTCTTTAGCCAAATCCCTAGTCTTTGCGCCAGCAAACAAGACAGCATAAACCGAATATAAAACAGGGTGTCTGTTATTAACAACTCCTTTTTCAACCAAAGTTTTTATGGCGTGAACACCTTCGGGCACCCCTTTTTGAATAGCAACAGCCTCGTCAAAAGGCACCCCTTTTCCTATGGTTAGACCAAGACTTCTGTTTCTAGATTTGTTATCAGAGCAGCTGAGCATAAGGTCCCCCACCCCAGAGAGCCCCATAAAAGTTTTCTCCGAAGCCCCGAGTGTTTTTCCAAGCGCACTGATTTCAGCTAGACCTCTTGTAACCAATGCGGCCTTAGCGTTTGCACCCATTTCAAGACCGTCAGAAACTCCTGCAGCGATCGCCACAATATTTTTCAATCCGCCTCCTAACTGAACCCCAATGGGGTCGTTTGACAAATAGACCCTCAAAGATTCGTTTGACATGGCCTCAGCCAGAGCCACCTTCTCAGCAATCTTGTTTGTGGCCAGAGTTATTGCAGCGGGTTTGCTGGCTGCCAACTCTTCTGCAAACGATGGCCCAGAGAGCACGGCGCTGTTTGTTTTTGCTCCAAGCACATCATCAACCGTTGTTGACAACAGGCCACCACTGTCTGGGTCGAACCCCTTTGTTGCCCAAATTAGGTTTCTGTCTCCAAGGCTGTTCTTTAATAACAGTAAAGCGCTCTTAAAATAAGGGCTTTTAACACAGACAACAACTGAGCCCGTGCTCTGTAACAGCTGCTCTGAAAACGGAGCAACAACAACCTCTTTTGGCAGCTCAAAACCCGGCAAGTACTTTCTGTTTTCTCTTTCGGTGTTAATTCGGTCGAGGTTCTTTGAGTCAAAAGAGCTTAAAACAACATCGTTGCTAGAGCCGCTTAACCGCATCGCCAGTGCTGTACCCCAAGCGCCTGCACCAAAAACCAAAAAAGAGCCGTTCATTTTAGTTTTTGGTTTTGGTCTCAGCTTCCTCTCTGGCTTGAGAGTATAGGGCCTCAAAGTTGATTGGCTGCAGCAACAAAGCCGGAAAACCGGCCTTCGTAACCAAGGAAGAAATAAGCTCTCTTGTAAAAGGAAACAAGGTGTTTGGACAAAAAACAGCTATAAGCCCGTTTATTTCTTCCTCGGTGTAACCTTTAATTAAAAACACCCCTGCTTGCTCAACCTCGGCTATGAACATTGTTTTGTCACCATAGGTGGATTCAACCTTAACCTTAAGACAGACATCATATGAATCGTCACCAATTTTGTTGTGGGTGTTTGCTAAATTAATTTTTGTTTCTGGTTGGACCTCTTCTTCTAAAAAAACGCCCGGACTGTTGGGCGCCTCAAAAGACACGTCTTTTATATACATTGTTTGTAGCGAAACAAGCTTTTCTTCAGTTTTATTGGCCATAGTTACTCCTTGGTTTTGGGTTCAGAAGAGCAGGGTAAGGAACTGTTTTCCCACTCTAGTTGCCCCCCTTTAATATAAAACACATTTTCAAGATTTTTTGACCTTAAAGACAGGCTTGTTTTTTTGCTCAGGCCACCGCTTTCACAAACCAAGAGCACTGGCGTCTTGTTGTTTGGGGGCTGGTCTATAAGGTCACTTGATTTGATGTTAGTAGCGTTCAACAAATGTTTGTTTTGAAAGTCTATGGGCCCCCTAAGATCATAAATCAAAGCATTGTTGTTTATGAGCTTTACGGCCTCCATTGGTGTTAATCCGCAGATGTTTGATTCTTTTATTTTTAGCTCGTTGAAAAGGGCCAACAAAAAAACAAACAAGGTTGCACCAACCAGGTAGACATTGTTGTTAATAAACTCTATTAGGCTCATTGCTTATTCCAGGGTTTCTATAATTTTTTCAGCGGTTACTTTTAGAACTTCGGCATCTTCAATGGCGTTTGCGTGCGGCAGAAAAGGCGGTTTGTCATAGACCGGGATTATGTGCATATGATAATGAAACACAGTTTGACCGGCCCTAGATCCGTTTAACTGCGTAACAACTAAGCCAGAGGGTTTAAAGGCTTTCTTGACAGCGTCAGCGACTTTTTTTGTGGTTTTCATTACAGCAACCAAGGCTTTTTCATCAAGGTCAAAAATGTTTTCACCTCTTGTTTTGGGTATCACTAACGTGTGCCCTTTTGCAACCGGCATAATATCCATAAAAGCAAGCGTTTGTTCATCCTCATAAACCCTGTGGGAGGGCATCTCACCCAATAGGATTTTTGCAAAAACGTTGTCGTCGTCGTAAGCCATTTTTATGCGGCGCCCCCAAAAACCCCTATGTCATAAACCCCGGTTCCCTCTCTTTTTGGTTTTAACAACCGGTATTCTTCGCTGTTCCAAAAAGCTCGAACAGACTCAATATCAGGAAACTCTGTGATGATGGCGCTTTTGCCGTTCAACATCTCTCCTTCCCATACCTCCACTGCGGGGCCCCTAACCACATAAGTGCCACCAAACTTTTGAATCAACGCTGCTGATTTTTGGGCGTACTCCATCAAACCTTCGTTCCTGTTTGTTATTTCACAAACAGAGATCAAATAAACAGACATAAATTACTCCTTAAGCTATTGAGAGTATTATCTACGGTTTTTTTTGATATCGCTAGCGAGATCTTGTTGGCTGACAAACAACTGTCAATCTTAGGGCCGTCGGTTTAGAGTAGGGGAATGTTAAAAGAGTACAAGTTTTGCCCACGGTGTAAAACAGCCCTTAAAACCAAGCTCATTGGCGGAGCAAAACGAAGAGAGTGCACAAACACAGAATGCGAGTTCGTTTTTTGGAACAACCCCACACCGGTGTTAGCCGCGATCGCGCATCGCAACGACGAGATGGTGTTGGTTCAGGCTATTGGTTGGCCAAAACACTGGTACGGCCTTATTACAGGGTTTCTTGAGGCTGGAGAAACACCCGAAGAAGGTGTTTTGAGAGAGGTAAAAGAAGAAATAGGGCTCGTCGGCAAGGTTCAGTCGTTGGTGGGTGCGTATAGTTTTTTCCAAATGAACCAAATAATTTTCGCTTATGACGTTCTTATCGAAGAGGGCGACATAACATTGGATGCAACCGAGCTGGTTGATTATAAAATCATTAAAACCAAAGACGTTAGACCTTGGCCGAGCGGGACAGGACAAGCAACTAAAGACTGGTTATATCATCAAGGCATAACCAACGAGGAGCTGTCTTTTGAAAAAAAATAAGCCCCCGTTGTTTATGTGGGGGCTTATTGTTAGTTAACGCTTCTTATTAAAAGCTGTATTTGATTCTGAGACCAAACTGTCTTGGATCAGGAAGACTGGCATACCACGCGTTACCGATACTTGGTGCCGCATGGACACTAGGCGCAAACATTTTCCCGTTCGGGTTTTGCCCAGGAACAAAACAACCCCCGCTGACACCTCCTCCACCAGGGACGTTTTCGCCACCAGGGAACAGGGCACAGTCAGTAAAGATCATGCCAAACCTAAAGTCTGAGTTACCAATATCAGGGCCGTTACCGCCTGAAATTACAGTGTCATCATCGAGCAGGTTTTTAACATACAGGGTTCCTTCCCAGTTGCCTTTTGTAATGCCCGCTCTAAGGTCAATTCTCCAGTACTCTTTAAACCAGGCGTTGTTGTCAAAGTCAACCGCACGATCGTCTTGGTATCGGGCGTTAACCTCAGCAAAAAACATACCGCCAGAAAGAACACCAAAATTTTTCAACTCGTCCGTGTAGTTGAGGTTGATGTTCGCCGCATGTTTTGGTGCACGCTCGAACTCGTTACCCGTTCTATCAATAATACAGGTTGGGTTGCCATCTATGTCGGTCAGCTCACAGTTGCCGGCACGAGATATTTCTCCAGCACCCGTTGAGGTGAGTTTAAAGTCAGTGTATTTACTGTCTAGGAAAGAGTAACCACCAGACAATGTTAGCTTATCGTTAATGGCATAGGCCATATCAACCTCAGCTCCAAAAACCTCGCCTCCGGCCGCGTTTTTTATAACGTTTCCGAGCGATTCGCCGATAACCCTTTGAACACTAACTTGTCGGTCTGTGTAGTCTTCATAGAAAAGAGCTCCGTTAAGCCTTAAGGCACCGTCGCTTAAAACAGATTTAAAGCCGATCTCGTAAACTTCCATAATCTCTTCTTCAAACATGTTTTCTTCAGGGTTTCCGTCAGCATTAGGATCTAAGCTGAAAGCGCCAATAGACAGGGTTGAAAATCCGCCTGGTTTCCTAGCCTCAGCCCAAGAACCAAAAAGCAGAATCGAATCACTAACGTCATAAGAAACGGTTAGTTTTGGCGAGATATAATCCCCGCCTTTTCTAAAGATTCCTTCTTTCATTGGAAGCGGCGCATAACCCCTCCACCCAGCAGGAACAGAGGTTGGGATTTGAGCAAACGCATTACCATAATAGTCACAACGCGCGCCAGCACCACAAACCTGCACAGAGCCAGGACCACCAGAAGGGGCGTCAATACAGTCCCCGTATGGGTTGTCAGGACAGCTGTCGACTCCGCCGTTACCGTTGTAAACAGGTCCCTTCATTCTTTCTCTTTCGTCAGTCCACCTCAACTCTAGAGTGGCCGCCATTTTTTCTGAGAAGTCGTAATCAAACATCGTGTACAACGACATATGGCTGGTGTCTCTCTCCAGTGGGGTCATGGGTCTCGCAGCACCTAAACCTGCAGCATGAGGAGCAATTTCAGTGTCGGTATAACCGCAAGGGCCCTGGAAATACGCTAAACCAAGATCCTCAACTTTTACAACGTTACCAAAGTAGTCTCTTGTAAGCCTAACAAAACAGCGTGAACCGTGAGCCATGCCGGTGATGTTGGTTGAGTTCTGTGTCATTTTTTCATGCCAATAAAGGGCACCCGCGGACATATTAAAAGGCCCGTCGCTCTTCGTAGACAACCTAAACTCTTGGCTGAAGAGCTTGGTTGGCCCCCAAACGTTAAACTCAACTTGGTGCCAAGGCAGGACCTCTTTATCAATGTCGTATTGTTGTGACACGTCCATGTCAGCAGCGTGTGTCCATGAGTTGAAATCCACAGTGTCACCGCTGTAGCTGATATTGGCTTGAAATCTTGAACCTTCTTTTGTTGAGCCAAACATGTCTCTGCCAGCGTTATAACCGCCATGCATTAGGTTGCGATTATGAGCAACGGTTAGTGAGTCCCCGTCAGGGAAGAAGCCATCATAATCCCGATGCTCCATGTCGTCCCAGTGACCCATGTAATTAATCCCTGTGTTTCTGTCAACATTGGTTCCCGTGCTTCCGTAACCAACTTGTGTGGCGTTTGGAACCATGGGCCCGCCGGGGAAAGCTGGAACCAATGGGTACCAAGGAGAAGCAAAAGGTATTAACCCAGCTTGCGCCGGAGTAAAGGCCATCACATGCTCAAACCACATGGCGTCGTTATCACAACTTGCGTCACGAATAAAACCACCGTTGCATTTGCTTGCAGATTCTGGCACTGGCCGTATAACATTACCAAGCACTTTTGCTTGGGCAGGGGCATCGTATTCATCGCTCACATAGTCGAGACGAGTTTTAATTCTAAGGTTATCGTTTGGCTCTATGAGAAAAGTAATCGAAGCGCCAACACCTTCGCCACCACCCACGTTAGCACCGGTGTGAGAGTTTTGGTGAAAACCATCAAAATCCCATGCTAGGGCGTTAAACCGAAAACCCATGGTGTCTGATATTGGTCCAGAAGAGCTCAGTCTTGCTTCATGGAACCCGTCTTGTGCAAACTCAAGACTTGCTTCGTTTTCAAATGTATCTGAGGGGTCTTTTGTTACGTATTGGATTGCACCGGCAAAAGCTGTTCTTCCGTAAAGAGCCACTTGTGGACCCTTAACAACCTCAACCCGTTGAATGTCCATCATTCTTGGCGAAATCAAAGAAGAAGAACCCGCGGTACCCATGGTCTCGCTTGAGATATCAACCCCATCAAAAATATTAGCAACAACAGGTCGGCCACGCATATTGATAATGCCGCGAATTGCAATTCTCACATCATCCGGAGCAAACCCTTTGTCAAACGTTAATGACGGATCCAGTTTAGTGACATCGCTGATATCTTTGATGCCTAGGCGCTCAAGCGTCTCCCCTTGAATGGCTGTAACCGAAATAGCAACGTCCTGTAAGTTTTCTTCTTTTTTACGCGCCGTAACCGTGATTTCTTCAATAACTTGAGAAAACACGTTTGGTGTCGCGATAAGCATTGCGAGAGTAGCTCCCACAACGAAACGATTTATGTGTTTCATTTAATGTTCCCCTTTTTGTTTCAATAACGTCTAGTTAATTGACGCCTAATAATGTAACTGAGACCCACCAAAAATCCAAATAAAACAACCCCTCACAACCAGGGGTCAACCCTCTTAAGAGTTGCAAAAAAACAACAATAGGCTTAGTTGTTGGTGCTTTTCGCGCTTTTTATGACAAACGAAAGAACTATTAGGCCCAGCGCTATTAATAGGTAGTACCTAACCATAAACCCGAAGACCGGCGAGATGCTATCAAGGCCCTCTCCCAAAGCTTCTCCACCAAGTAAGCCGGCCAGCACCCCGCCAATTGCTGAAGCAGTAAACCAAAGGCCGAACATTTGACCCACATATTTTTTTGGCGAATACTTAGAAAACGCGGCTAAACCAACTGGCGAGAGCGCCAACTCACCCCAGGTTTGAAGGAGGTAAGTGATGATAAGCCAGCGCATACCCACCGGTGAGGAAACCATAGCAAGCTCAACTGCGTAGAGCATAACCATGAAGCTAAGCGCCATAAGAACCAAACCAAGCGCGAACTTTATTGGCAAAGAGGGGTTTAGGTTTCGTTTCGCCAAATGCATCCAGGTCCCGGCAAAAATAGGGGCAAAAATGACAACAAAAATAGGGTTAGCAAACTGCAGCCAACCGATAGGGATAATGTACCCACTAACAGAAAGGTCTGTGTAATCTCTTGCAAAGATACTCAAAGAGCTTGCAGATTGATCAAACCCAGACCAAAAAGCGGCAGCCCCTATAAAAAGAAGCGCCAGTAAAACAAGGTTCCTTTTTTCATCGCTGTTCAGCCCCGCAAAGAAATAGAGATAGAGAAAGTAGGTTCCGGCAACAAAACACAAAAAGTAATAAAAGCTTTCGGCAAAAAGCCTAGCATCAACCGTGTATAAACCAAACAGGCCGCTCACAATTACGGCCACCATTACGAACAAACTTATTTTTGTCCAAAGAACCAACTTTGTGCGCTTGTTTTCTTCTATTGGGTTGGGCGCGGCGCCAGCAGAGCCCAGCAAGTTCTTTGAGTTGATAAACTGGATTACCCCGAAGGCCATCCCAACACCGGCAGCTCCAAAGCCCCAATGCCACCCTATTTTTTCACCTAAATACGAGCACACCAAAAACCCTAGCGTTGAGCCTATATTGATAGCCATGTAAAAAATGGTGTAGCCAGATTCTCTGCGGTCGTCGTCCTCTTTATAGAGCTTCCCCACGATGGTGGAAATGTTTCCTTTTAACAGGCCAGTTCCAAGAACCACAAAGATTAAGCCTAGAAAAAAAGTTTGTTGTAGCGGCAAAGCCAAAGTGAAGTGACCTAACGCTATAATAATAGCCCCATAAAGAACCGCTTTTTGGTGGCCAATTAAATTATCTGCAAGCCAACCACCGGGGATCACCATGAAGTAAACCATACCAACATAAATTCCATAAATGGCTTGAGCCTCAATGCTGCTCCAACCCAACCCCGGGTTAAACCCAGTAATCGCCCCAGTCATATACAGAACCAGCAATGCCCTCATTCCATAATAAGACATACGCTCCCACATTTCAGTTAAGAACAAGGTCTTGAGACCGATTGGGTGACCGAAGAACCCTTCGCTAGAGTTGTTTCCTATAGTTTCATTATTCATGGGCTGGTGTTACTCCTCTTCTCTGTTTGTATTTAAGGTTTTAGACAATAGAATGCCACACTCATAAAGTAAGTAAACAGGCACTGCTAACAAGGTTTGTGAAATGACATCAGGCGGCGTGATCAGCATCCCCACAATGAAAGCGCCTAAAAAAACATAGGCCCTGTTTTTTTCTAGGTTTTCAATGCTGGTTAATCCAGACCAGACTAAAATGACGGTTGCAATTGGGACCTCAAAAGATAACCCAAAGGCAAAGAAAAGCACCAAGACAAAGTCCAAATAACTAGAAATATCTGTCATAACAGACACCCCAGCAGGCGCGGCCGAGGTGAAAAAACCAAACATTAATGGGAAAACCACGACGTAAGCAAAAAGAGCACCCAGGTAAAACAAAAAAGTACTAGAGACCAACAACGGTATCGCAAACCGCTTTTCTTTTGTGTAGAGGCCCGGAGCAGCGAAAGACCATAATTGATAAAGTACAGCCGGCATAGCAACAAACAATGCTGCAAACATTGTGGTTTTAAAAGGGGTTAAAAAAGGTGAAGCAACTTGTGTGGCAATCATAGTAGAGCCCTCAGGAAGCTTCTCCATTAACGGCAGAGCAACCCTGTTGAAGACCTCGTCAGCAAACGGTACCAGTATAATAAATAAAAACAAAACCGCAGCTCCAGCCTTTAAAAGCCTTGAGCGCAATTCAATTAGGTGTGATAACAGCGTTTCTTCTTGCAGCTCTTCTTCGGGCATTATTTGTCTTCGGGGTCTTTTGTTTTGTTGTCTTTGGGGGACATCGGACGATTTGGCGTCAGCTCAACCTCTTGGCGCATTTGCCGGGTAAAAGAGTGAACCATGTTGCGAGCTTTGCCCAGGTAATTACCAATTTTTAGCGCAACCTCAGGAAGCCGTTTTGGCCCCAGGACAACCAACCCCAGAGCGCACAACAAAAGCATCTCCCAAAAACCGATGTCAAACATTGTGAATTAAGACTTGTCGTCGTCTTCAGCGTCTGGGGAGGCTTCAGTCGAGTCTGAAATCTCATCCCCAATATTAGATAATTCATTTTCAGCTTTTTCAGCCTCGGTCATTCCTTTGCGGAAGCTTTTAATAGCGCCGCCCAAATCACCCCCTAGGTTTTTTAGTCTTTTGGTGCCAAATATCAATACGACAATCAAAAGCACTATTAGAAGCTGCCAGATACTTATTCCGCTTGCACCCATAGGTTTATCCTCTAAATGATCTTAGTAATTAGAACAATCATAACATGTATTTTTTTGTTTCTAACGAAATTGTTATTGGCCCATCATTAACCAAAGACACCTGCATATCAGCACCAAACACACCGGTCTGAACATTTTTATGAAGCACGCCTGTTTCTTGGGTAAACAGCTCAAACAGAGGCTCAGCTTCGCTGGGGGGCATGGCCGTTGAAAAACCAGGGCGGTTTCCTCTGGAGGTGTCTGCTGCTAAGGTAAAGTTTGGTACCACCAGTATGTCCCCATCAATGGATTTAATATTAAGGTTCATGTCCCCATTATCATCATCAAACACCCTAAGAGAAACCGTTTTTCCAGCAAGTTTTTTGGCATCTTTTTCTGAGTCCTCAGCCTGAATGCCCAGTAAAACCAAAAGACCGGCATTAATCGAGGCAGTCACTTTATTGTTGATGGTAACCGAGGCGCTGCTCACTCTTTGTATCAAGGCAATCATGGCTTAAAAATAACACACTATTTAGAAATATCGGGTACTATCATGAATAATATTACCCACCCAAAACCAGGAAACAGATGAAACGAAGAGATTTAATTATTGGCGGCATAGGGGCAGCCGGGCTTGCTGCGGCAAGCAAAACAAGAGCCCAAAAAAAAGGTGTTTATAAATGGAAAATGGTTACAACATGGCCGCCAAATTTTCCAGGGTTGGGAACCGGCGCCATGAGGATGGCAAAAAACATTGAAGCAGCTTCAGGCGGAAGAATAAAAATAAAAGTCTTTGCAGGCGGCGAGTTAGTTCCAGCGTTTGAAGTGTTTGATTTTGTGTCTAGCGGCGGCGCTGAAATGGGTCATGGAGCAGCGTATTATTGGCGAGGTAAAAGTGAAGCGACCCAGATTTTTACCACCTTACCCTTTGGGCTAAACGCCATGGAGCTGAATGGCTGGCATTATTATGGCGGCGGGATGGAGCTCTATCGAGAGCTTTATGAGGGGTTTAACCTAAGGCCTTATCCTGCTGGAAACTCAGGATGTCAAATGGGCGGTTGGTTTAAAAAGGCCATCAACTCAGTTGATGACATCCAGGGGTTAAAGATGAGAATCCCTGGTTTTGGTGGCGAGGTCTTAAGACGCAACGGCGGCACACCTGTTGCTATGCCGGGCGCAGAAATATTTACCGCTCTTCAAACAGGGACCATTGATGCTGCAGAATGGATTGGCCCTTATAATGACTTAACGTTTGGGTTACATAAGGTTGCAAAACACTATTATTATCCGGGTTGGCATGAAGGCGGACCCACTTTAGAGTGTATTGTTAACAAAGACGCTTATGAATCTTTACCGAAAGACCTACAAACCATTGTCGATATAGCAGCCAGCGCTACCAATGACAGCATGCTTGCTGAGTTTATGGCTAGAAACGCGTTTGCTTTAGAACAGATCGAGCTTATGGAAGACATTAAAATAAAACCGTTTCCAAAAGACGTCATGGGGGCTTTTAAACAATCAGCCGAAGAAATTATTGCTGAGATAATTGATAAAGACCCTAAGTTTGCGAAAATATATAAATCCTACTCAGACTATAAAAACACCGTTGAGAAATGGACAAAGATATCTGAGTACGCACTATTACAAAATAGGTACGAATGAAGAGACTGCTAATAGTCTTTTTGTTTTTTGCTCCAGCCCAATCGTTTCAACAAACCATTGCTGAAAGCGATGAACACAACGCTTTTATATCTTTTGTTGATAAAAAAACTGTAGCAAAAGAAATAAGCAGCATTAAAGCCATGTCTTTACTGCCTATAGCGCTGGGGGTTAAGGATAATATTGATATTGAGGGAATCCCAAACACCGCGGGCTCCACTGCTTTACAAAACAACACTCCCAAAAAAAGCGCTTATCTAGCTAAGCGCTTAAAAAGTGGAGGGTACTATGTTGTGGGAAAAACCAACCTTTCTGAGTGGGCT
>CAZVRH010000006.1:0-48033 GCA_964629335.1 uncultured Woeseia sp. | reverse complement strand
GGTAGAAAGATACGTTAGGTGCTAGGCCAGCAACACCTGCTGTTGTGAGGTTTGGAGTAGTCGATGCAAGGCCTCGAATGTATATTGTATTTTGACCAGGACCTGATCCTCCTGCGGTAACTCCTGGTAATTGCAAGAGATAGTCCTCGAAGGTATTGATTCCTGATTGTTCAAGCGATTCCTCAGTTAGTGTAGAAACCGACAAAGGAACGTCTTGCAGACTCTCCGATTTCTTTCTTGATGTTACAACAATTTCTTCGATGGTTGCTTGAGCACTTGAATCTTGAGCACTGATATTAGGAGCAGCAATGGCGGCACTTGCAACTGCGACAGCGGCGGCAGATTTCGCTCCGTTTTTAATTATATTTTGTCTTCTTTTAACAGCCTTTGATCTGTTTAAGGCTTTCTGTTGTTTTCTTGTCATCTTTTATATCCCCCGATTAGATAAGTAAGTATCCAATAATTATGACGTAAATTGTAGTATATTTTATCTTAAATTTGTAGAAGTCATTAAAATTAAGGTTTTTTGGGTAAAAAAATTATTTTCGTATTACGTAGATTATGTTTAAAAGTATAGATTATAAGAGATTCTTCATTTCTTTATTTCTTATCTCAACTTTTATAGGGGTTACCCTAGTTAACCTTGATACTGCCAGCAATCTTTTTAATAGCACACAATCATTTATAGCTAACAACTTCGGATGGCTAATTATTTTAAGTGCAAATGGTTTTCTAATTTTTTGTATATGGATAGCTATTAGTCAGTTTGGAGAAATTAGATTGGGTGGAACTGATGCGAAACCAGAATTTAATTTTATAAACTGGATCGCTATGCTATTTAGTGCTGGATTAGGTATTGGAGTAATATTTTACTCGGTCGCAGAACCTGTTTCGCATCTGAGCTCATCGGCACTCTTTGAAGAAGGTGTTTCTTTCAATGAGCGGGCTACTTTATCAATGAATCTAACATTTTTACATTGGGGGTTTCACGCTTGGGCTATATACGGTGTCGTCGGATTATGCTTTGCATATTTTGCATTTAATTTAGGAAGACCTTTTAGAGTCAGCTCCTTCTTTTTAGATGCTGGGCTCGAGAGCGCCTGGAGCCGGGTGATAGTTGATGTGTTTGCTATTCTTGCAACAGTCTTTGGTATAGCTACATCATTAGGTTTGGGAGCAAGTCAGATAAGTGCAGGACTTGAATATCTGGATATTGCAAACAGTTATTGGCAACCCATAGAAACATTAAGTTCTGATGCCTCTCCTGGGCAGTTAGTTGTGATTATCTTTATTACTATGTTAGGGCTTATAAGTGTGGTTTTGGGTCTGAACGCTGGCATAAAAAGACTCTCGCAATTAAATATGATGTTGTGCGGTTGTTTTTTGATGACTATATTTTTATTTGGACCTACTGGATATATTCTGGATGGATTTATAGAAAATATCGGGTCTTACATTCAAAATTTTATTAGTCTGTCTACAAATGTAAACACCTACAGTGACTCTGAGTGGCAAAATGCATGGACATTATTCTATTACTGCTGGTGGTTTGCATGGTCACCTTTTGTAGGTCTTTTTATAGCAAGAATTTCTTATGGTAGAACCATCAAGGAATTCATCCTTGGGGTTGTTTTTTTACCCTCATTGATTGTTTTCATTTGGTTGAGTGTGTTTGGAAATGCCGCTATATATCAAGAATTTATGGCCACTGGATCACTAGCCAATGCTATCAATGAAAATATTTCAGTATCGCTTTTCGTTTTTTTAGAACAGTATCCTGGTGCAACTCTTTTAATGGGTCTCTCTTTAATCAATATTCTTACATTTTTTGTAACTTCCTCTGATTCGGGTGCGTTAGTATCCGCGATGATGACTTCTTCAAATCAAGAAGGTTCCGAGCATAGCGATCCTGCAATAATTACTCGGGTAGTTTGGGCATTAACTCTTGGGATAATAGCTATTATTCTCTTGATGGGTGGAGGATTATTGGCATTACAGACATCTGTTATTGTAACTGGCCTACCTTTTGCGATGATTGCCTTTGTTGCCGCAAGAAATTTGTATAAAAAATTAAAGATTGATTCCAATAAAATCTAGTGGTCATTTATCTAGTCGTCAATGTCCGTTTCGAATAACACACTGGGGCTACCATACTCATAATAACCTAGAGGACCGGCTTCTATATTTTCGTCATAATGTGCAAACAGATCGTATCCTAGAAGTTGGCGTACACGCTCAGGCCAACTATGAGCCTGTTCAAGTGTAGTATGAAGAAAATGGTTCTCCTGGGAACGAAGCCAACCGAGCACATAAGAGGCAACAATTGCCCTGCGTTTGCTTCCATCCGTATTGTCGCCACCACCGTGTAAAGTTTTACCTGGTATAAATACAGCACTACCTGCACTCATGATTGCCTGAGTAATTTCATTTGGCTTTACCTGACGTTTGGTATGATCCCATTTATGACTTCCAGGCACGACCTGTGTTGCCCCATTGGACTTCGTAAAATCAGTCGCTGCCACCATCACATTGAATTGCAACAATCGATCAGGTGCCCAAAAATGTGCGGGCCAGATAACATCGTCCCAATGTAGCACTTGAGCAGTCTCACCACCATGGATCTCAATTATTTCACTGGAATTTAGACGGTATTGACCACAATTTGGAGCGAGAAAGTGGTCCATTATGCTGAGCAGTCGCTCATCAGATATCAGATCAATATAGTTCGGCGCTTTGCTGATTAAGCCATTCAATCTAACTGTCTGAAAGCCCAGAAAATCCTGTGCTTCAGGCTCACCGTAGTCATACGGGATATAGTTATCGATGGCGGTTTGAATCGCAGCATTGAAGTCCTTCAACCATGTTTGACTGACAAAATCATCGACAATAGCGGCACCCTCACGTTCCAGAACTTCGATTATATCGTCGGTTGAACAGTTTGAGGGGAGATGAGTTAGCTTAGCCATGTTTTTACCTCTTGATTTTAAACAACATAATTATCTTACCGATTGAAGAGTTAATCAAATGCCCATATTGACCATGAGCCACTCAGTTTATAAAGTTTATTTAAAAAAGCTTAAATAGCTACTGCATTAATACCGAGACGTGAGCTTCAACGCTGTTGGCCAGTGAAGATAGATCGTAGCCACCCTCCAAAGTTGATATAACTCTTCCTTGGGAATGATTGGAGGCGATAGATAGTAGCTGCGTTGTGATCCAAACATAATCTTCTTCACACAAACACAAGTCTGCTAAAGGATCCTGTTCATGGGCATCAAACCCAGCACTAATTAAGAGGAAGTCGGGTCGATGGGCATCCAGTTCTGGTAACCAATCTCTTTCAATTGCTGTTCGAAAACTCTTGCCATCAGTTCCCTTCGGTAAAGGGGTATTAATAATGTGATTATTACTAAAATCCAAATAACGATAAGGATAGAAGTTTTCCTGGAAGCTGGAACAAACCAATACTTCAGGCCTGTTCTTAAAAATATCAACGGTACCGTTGCAATGATGAACATCAAAATCCACGATGGCGACTCGCTTGATGTCCGGATGGGTCAAAGCTGTCTCTGCTGCTAGAGCAATATTATTAAAAATACAGAAACCCATAGCAGCTGCAACTTCTGCATGATGGCCAGGCGGTCTAATCGCACAAAAAGCCCGTTCTGTCTTATCTTGAAGAATATCGTCGACTGCCTTGACACAAGCGCCAGCAGCCAGTTTTGCAGCCCTCAGGCTACCGACACTCATGTAGGTGTCTGGGTCAAGGCGAGCGATTGAGTTCGTCGGTTCACTCTGATTAATGGTTAACACGTACTTCTCAGGATGCACCTGAGTTATGACATCATCAGCAAGTTCCTCTGCCAATTTGACCTGCATGTCCTCAGTCATACCAGTCTCTACCAGGCGATTGATCACTGCTTTTAAACGTTCAGGCCTTTCCGGGTGTTGAGCAAGTTTGTGGTTTTCACAATCAGGGTGAGTGTAGAGATACATTGCCTTTAAAAGCTCCCGATATAGTCGCTGAAAAGGTTAATAACATTCTTGAAATGACTCACTGTGTCACCATTGATATAATTCCAATCTTAATTTTATTTATTGTAAGTCTTATACTAAGTCATAGAAATGAAAAAAACCCTGACATCTTTTCTGTTACTGTTTGTTTGCTCTGCAGATATTTCATATGCGATACCCGACCCATACAAAGCTGTTTATTCAGTGAAATTAAAACAAGCAGATGGTTTATTGACAACAAAGCTAACGAAAGAAGGAGAAATCTATAGTTATGAAATGATCACTCAGGCCACTGGGATTTGGAAAGTTGTTATTGGTGGCAGTCTTGTAGAACGAAGCTCATTTAAGATTGAAGACGCATTGCTTAAGGTAGAAGATTATCATTTAATTGATAAGATAAGAAAGAAACCACGAGAATCAAAAGCTACATTTTCTTGGTCTAATAGTTCACTATCAGGCTTTTATAAGGACAGGAAGTTTACAATTGATCTAGAACAAAACACCCTTACTAGAATTGTTCTGCAACTACAAATAATGCATGCCAAAGAACAACAGCTTGAAATGAATAACTTCATTGTTTTAGATAAAGATGAACTCAATACGATTAGCATTATTAAAGAAGAAAACATGGGAGAAATCAGCGTTCCTTTCGGTAAATACCAAGCAATAAAGATTAGTCACCAAGCCAAGGATTCAGACCAGATAAATTCTTTATGGCTCGCACCAGAGTTAAATTTTATTCCTATAAAACTGACACAAATCGAAAACAATAAAACAAATTTCGAGGCCAATTTAACCCAGCTTAAGTACTGAACTTGTAAAACTTTTTTTTAATCTATATACTGACCGACCGATCGGTAAGGTGAGTTTTATGGAAAGTACAGAAATCATATTAAATAAAGCAGAGAAATTGTTCGCAGATCTCGATTTTGGATCAGTATCAATGACTAATATTGCCAATGCCTGCAACATGAGTAAGGCAAATCTATACCATCATTTTTCATCAAAGGAAGATCTCTATACACAAATTCTTGTAAGAGCTCAAAAAAACACTCAGAACATCTTAGAAAAAACTAAAAAAATAGCTGGGACGTCTATCGAAAAGATAGAATTTTTCGTCAATGAGCATTTAAATCAAATGCTTAAAGACCCAATGAAATATAAGTTATTAGCAAGAGAGTTTTCTGATCATGGTCTCTCGTCTCGCTCAATGCCGAGTATTGGTTTAATGGAACAAAATTTATCACAGATTGTTGACTTGATTAACCAAGCCAAAAGAAATAATGAAATTATTGAGACGTGCGACAGTCATCTGCTCGCTTATCAATTACTTGCACCAAATTTGACTTACATTACCCACCAAAAAATTATTGAGACTGTTTTTGAAGGGCTCGGACCTTCTTCAAATAAAAACTTTTCTAAAATATTAACGACTAATTTACTCAAAGGAGTGGCGAGAAATGATTAATTCTCAAAAAAACATCATTTTGATCGCTTTGCCTTTGTTTTTTGTGGCATGGAATGTAAATTCACAAATCGTTGTCAGCACGACCTATCCAAGCACTATGGAAATGAATGAGGAAGAAAACCTGATGGGTCTCATTTATAGTCAGTCTTCACCAAGTGTAGCGGTGGAAGTTTCTGGGCGAGTGATTGAAATCATTGCCGATGTTGGTGATGAAGTTAGTGCTGGTGATGTATTGGCCAGAATTGATTCTGAGAAATATAATCTCCAGTACTCGCAAGCCAAAGCTGAAATTGCCAGACTTAGTGCCTTACTAATTAATCAAGAATTGGATCTGAAGCGTGCCGAAAAACTTTTTAAAGACAACCTGGTTTCTGAGGAAATGATGGACCGGACCAGAGCGCAATTCAATGCATTGAAAGAACAAATGAATGCTGCAGATGCTCAGCTGAGAAATGCAAAAAGACTGATTGAAGAAACCAATGTCAAGGCGCCTATTCAATCGGAGGTAGCGATCAAAAATATCGATGCAGGTGATTATGTCCAACCAGGAATGGTTGTATATGAACTGGTGGACACAAAAAATTTGAAAGTTGATTTATCTTTTCCTGAATATTTAAGTCCCAAGTTAAAAAAAGACCTAGAAGTACGCATCACTTCGCCAGCAAATCCAAATGAAATTGTGATATCAAAGATCAAAGATATTAAACCAAATATTGATGCTCGAAATAAGTCATTAACAACCATCATCGATTTTGAAAATCCGGGCACTTGGTTGCCAGGAGCAAGTTCACGAGCCACTGTGGTGTTCTCTAAGTTTGAAAGTGCAGTTGTGGTACCTCAAATCAGTGTAGTAAGAAGATCTGTTGGGGAAGTTGTTTATGTTGTCAAAGACAACATTGTCAAAGAAATTCCAGTAGAAACTGGGCTGAGAAAAGCAGGGTATATTCAAATATTGAATGGCATCTCATTGGATGATGAAATTGTCAAAGATGGTGCTGGCTTTCTAACCAATAATTCAGAGATTGAAATCATAAACTAAGATGAGCTTACCTGAGGTATCTGTTAGACGTTTTGTTTTCGCAGTAATGATCAACTTGGTCATTGTTCTCTTTGGGTTAATATCGGTTAATCGAATCTCAATCGATCGTTCACCCGATGTCGACTTTTCCTTGATTTCAGTCACAACGATTTTGCCAGGGGCCAATCCTGATGTAGTGGATTCCAGCGTCACCAACTTCATTGAGGGTGCGGTTAACAGTATTTCTGGGGTCGATGACGTTAGATCGAGATCCGCACCTGGGGTATCCAATGTTTTCATCCAGTTTCTTTTGGAGAAAGACCTAGATATTGCCTTCAACGAGGTTCAATCCAAGGTTGGTCAAATCAATTCTCAATTACCTGATGATGCTGAAACCCCAATCATCAGCAAAATTGAAACAGGTGAGATACCTATTATCTGGCTGGCTCTGAGAGGAAATCGAACACTGCAAGACCTAAGCGTTTATGCAAAAAATGTTCTAAAAAGAAAAATAGAAACTATTAATGGTGTTGGGAGTGTAGTCATTGGTGGTGAACAAGAACGAAACATAAGGGTCAATTTAGATTTTGATCGAATGAGTGCTTTTGGAATCACTGTTCAAGATATTGTCATGGCTTTCAGAAACGAGCATATAAAACTCCCTGGGGGATTCTTAATTGATAACAGTAAAGAGGATCTACTGAAGCTTGATCTTGAATCACATAATGTTGAAGAGATTGAAGACATCATAATCACCTATGATCGTAATCGTGCAATCAAATTAAAAGATATTGCTGAAGTCAAAGATGACGTCAGAGATCTAAGAAGCTTAGGTCGATTCAATGGTGACCCTTCAATAGGTATTGGTGTAACCAAGATAAGGGGAGAGAATACAGTTGAGATCATCGAGAAGGTTAAAGCCAAAATCGAATCAGATATTAGGCCAACATTACCAGAAGGCATTACGCTCGATATTGGAACCGATGACAGCAGCTATATCTATGAATTAATTAGCGGGCTTGGACAGAATATATTTATTGGCTTTATTGTTGCATCACTAATCGTTCTCCTTTTCTTGAGAAGTTATTCAAGCATGGCAATTGTGAGCATCACAATTCCTGTCTCCCTTTTTGGTGCAATTTTTATCATGTATGCATTTGGTCTTACACTGAATACCATGACCATGCTCGCACTCCTCTTACTGATTGGGATTGTGGTGGATGATGCCATCGTTGTTCTTGAAAATGCCCAGAGAAATCTGAATGAAGATACGCCAGAAGATCGCACTAGAGCCAGTATTACTGGTGCTAATGAAGTCTTTTTACCGATTGTTTCATCGACACTCGTTCTTGTCTCACTGTTTACAGTAGTATTTTTCATGGAAGGCATTGCTGCAAGATTTTTCAGATCATTTGGGATTGTAGTGTCCACTGGAGTATTGGTGTCAACATTCGTTGCATTAACCTTAACCCCCACTCTCGCATCAAAATTTCTCAAAACGAAGAGAGAGTCTAATCGAATTTTTGACGGCTTTAATCGAAGATTTGCTGAAATTGAAAATCGTTATCGTGGACTGATTGAATGGTCACTGAATCATAAGAAAAAAGTATTATCGTACGGCGGTCTAGTTGTCGCTTTATCGTTTGTAGGTTTTACACAGTTGAGTGGTGGTTTTTTTCCTGAAGAAGATGAGGGTCAATTTACCATTACAGTAAAAACCCCTGTTGGAACAGGTATTGAATATACAATTGATCGTCTATCAATGGTTGAGAGCCTTTTAGAGGAATATGAAGACATAGAATCTTATTTCACCATTATGGGTTCTGGAATTGAAAGCCAAGCAGTGAACATTGGAGTTATCTACATAAGACTTCAACCCAGCAATATAAGGGAAAATAAACAATATGAACTCATCCCCATTCTTAGAGAAAGACTGAATAAAATTCCTGGCATTAAAGCATTCCCTGCCCCCATGTCATTTGCCACTGGGACTAGAGGTGAAGCCATGCAATTCACAGTTTCAGGACCAGATCTTAATATCTTAAATGAATCCATTAATGCCTTTCTTCGCAAGCTTGCAGAAACACCAGAGCTGGGTGATATCGATTCAAGCATTGAGTTAAACCTGCCTCAAGTAGACCTGGAGATTAACAGGGAACTTGCCTCAGAAATGGGCTTATCAACAAGACTAATCGCAGAGGCAGCAAATATCTTTGCAGGTGGTATCGATGTTGCTCGCTATAACGATGCAATCGGGGATGGTGAACGATATAAAATTAGGTTAAAAGGTGAATATGATATGTCTGTTGATGATTTAGATAAAATCTATCTCAGAACCCCTTCTAAAGAATTGGTTCGACTGGATACGGTTGCACAATTCAGACAAACAATAGGGCCATCGGAAATTACAAGGCTCGATAGGATGTATAGTGCATACTTTTATAGTGACCCCACAACCTCTCTCAGTAATGCAATAGCACTCATTGAAAATGCTGCAGCAGAAACTCTACCTCTGGGTTATGAAGTTGGCTTTTTTGCAAGAGCCAAAGAGTTTAAGAGAACCAGCAATCAAATGCTCTTCGCCTTTCTCACAGGCTTAATACTTGTCTATATGGTCCTTGCAAGTCAATTCAACTCATTCAGACAACCATTGATCGTTATGATCTCTCAGCCATTGGCAGTGATTGGAGGGACACTGGGGATCTGGTTAGTGGGATCAGACCTAAATATATTTTCAATGACAGGGCTGGTCTTGCTGACAGGTCTAGTGGCGAAAAACTCTATCTTATTGATTGACCGAACAAACCAGGAAAGACAAAAAGGACTTGAAATTGATGAAGCCTTGTTGAGTGCCTGCCCGAGAAGATTGAGACCCATCTTGATGACTTCTCTAACATTGATATTGGCCATGATGACGCCTGCGCTTGGTATTGGTTCTGGAGTCGAATTAAGTCAACCACTGGCCATTGCCGTTGTCGGTGGTATGATCAGCTCAACTTTTCTTACATTGGTGATTGTGCCCATTGTTTACTCATGGGCAGAAAAAAGAAAACTAAGAAAACGACTCTATAATCTCGAGAGAAGAGCTTCCAGTTCGAATGTATGATTCTGAGTCCCGTGTGACTGAACTTTGATAGAGCCCAAGACCGATGCAAGTTTACCGGACTTCTCCCAACCAAGATCATTGATCATTCCATAGATCAGCCCTGCCCGATATGCATCCCCACAACCGGTTGGGTCGGCTTCATTTTCAACAGGGATGGGGGCAATAGAGATGACTTGATCGTGAATGAAGATATCCGAACCTTTGCCTCCTTTGGTGACAATCATCGCGGACACTCTTCTTTTGATCTCGTCTCGATCCAGCTCCGTAATTTCAGAAAGAAGGTTTGCCTCATATTCATTGAGAATAATCCATTCAGCCTGATCAATAAAATTGAGGATTTCTGACTTGTCAAACATAGGAAGCCCCTGACCAGGATCGTACATAATGGGAATTCCTTTTTTATGCATCTCATTTGCATGCAAAAGAGTGCTCTCTTTTCCATCAGGTGAGAGTATAACCATCTCTATCCCCTCTATATTCGGGATAGAATTATTGTGCCCTTCTTCCATTGCTCCAGGATGAAATGAGGTCAATTGATTATTTTTTTGATCGGTCGTAATAAAACATTGAGCTGTGTACATATGATCGATAACTTTTATACCTGACGTCGATATCTGATTTGATTCAAGCCAGGCTTGATAATCACCAAAATCTTTACCCACAGTGGCACAAATGATTGGGTCCATGCCCAGCATCTTCATATTAAACCCTATGTTTCCAGCACAACCACCGAATTCTTTTCTAAGCCTTGGAACATTAAATGCAACACTGAGAATATGAATTTGATCAGGGAGAATAAAATCCCCAAATTCACCATCAAACTCCATTAGAAAGTCGTATGCGACGGAACCACAAACAATAACTGACATAAAATTTTACCTTTATTAATTCAAAGACATTCTGGTTTCAATGTCTTTAATTTCTTTTGGAAGCTTTCCCGATAAAACCTCGCAACCTTTGGTCGTAACCAAGACATCGTCTTCAATTCTTACGCCTATTCCGCGCCAATTTTTTTCTACGTTCTTATTTTTCTTTGAAATGTAAATGCCTGGTTCTATAGTTAAAACCATGCCGGGTTCAAACTTCTTAGCTTTACCCTTTTTATTCATATAAGAGCCAACATCGTGAACATCCATGCCCAGCCAGTGACCGATTCCGTGCATATAGAAATCCTTAAAAGCTTCCTGCTCTATCAATGATTTAAGTGAGCCAGAGAGAAGTCCTAACTTTTTTAAGCCTAGAGTAATACTTTCAATAGCATCTGCTTGTAATTTCTCAAATGTTTGCCCTGGTTTTACAGAGCTAATAGCTTTTTTCTGGGTCTCTAAGACAATTGTATAAACAGCTTTTTGTTCCTCGGTGAAAGAACCGGACACGGGAATTGTACGAGTGATATCTGCAGCATACATAAGGTGCTCACATCCTGCGTCTGTAAGCAGAAGGTCGCCTGCTTTTAATTTATCTTTGTTTTCAATGTAGTGCAAAGTACAAGCATTGGCTCCAGAAGCCACTATGCTGTGATAAGCAGGAACAGCTCCATATTTCCCAAATTGATGATTGATTGAAGCATCGATTTGATATTCAAAAACACCGTCTCTGCATTCATCCATCACACGATGGTGAGCTTCCACGCTAATTTTTGCAGATTTCTTCATTAATCGAATCTCTTCTCTAGATTTAATTAGCCGCATTTCATGTATTAAAGGCTCTAAAGAAACAATTTCTGTAGGAACCACTCCTCCCCTTCTTTGGTTAGCTCTTACCTGATTAAAGGCATTAACAATACTCTTATCAAAACTCTCATCGTTACCTAAGGTATAGAACACTTTCTGACGATTTTGAAACATTTCAGATAGCTGTCTGTCGATATCTTGTATTTTAAAGGCTTGATCAGCTTGGTAATTTCTTTTTGCACCAGAAACTCCCTCCATATGTCCGTCCCAGATTTCTTTTAAGGGATCCTTGGGTCTCACAAAAAGAGTGAATTCACCCTCTGGTCTTCCTGGGGCTAAAATCATCAAGGCTTCAGGCTCAGAAAAACCTGTAAAGTAATAAAAATCACTATTGGCTCTAAACGGGTAGTCGGTGTCTCGACTTCTCATCTTAATAGAAGATGTAGGTAAGATAGCTATACTATCTTTACCAATCAATTTACTTAATTTTCTTCGCCTCTTTTTGTATTCAAGACTCATACTTATACTCTCTAAAGCTTTCATATAATAATTGCACGCTTACTCGAACATATTCAACTATCTCCATAAAAGCAATTTCTTCATCTTCACCATGTACGATTGAATTAGAATCCAGTGTAGAGATTTGAGCAAAATCTTCAATAATTTCAGCAGCCTCGCCTTTGCCAAGCCTATCCATATCAATGTCCAATTCAGCAATAGACATTCCGTATCCATCAATAAAACCCTGGCACCAAGAAGCAAGTCCAAGCGCACGATACTCAATGGGCTCTGAGTCACTGGGTAACAGGAGCTCAAAATTGAGTTCATTCTCATTAAGTTGATCTATAACTTGATCAGTCAATTTAGAAAAAGCTTTATTAAACTCTTGAATTTGTATTGAGACCACAGAATTATCATCGGAACTGTCTTGTAAAGTTAAATCTTCAAAATTATTGATTCCAAAACACACTCGAGAACTAACAAGACCATGATATTCTGCAACACTGATGGTCAATGATGCGGCTTTTCTTAATTTATCTAAGTTTGTATAGCTCAATTGAATAATACCTAGTTTGTAAAATATTATACCGATTTGACCGATTGCTCATGACAAATTATAGTGTGTATTGTGCCTAAAGTATCTGAAAAACAAGTCTTAGAATCCGTAGAATCTCTGGAATCCAGAATCAAAAGCTTAATTAAGGAAAAAGATCAGCTTTATGTTGAATATCAATCACTTAAAGAAGAGAATCAAATTTTTGAAGCAGAATTACAGAAGCTTGAAACACAAAAAGAGCGAGCTAAAAACAAGGTTGAAGATATACTGGAACGTCTAAACCAAATTGAGACCAGCGCATGAGTGAACCTGTCACCATTGAAATAATGGGTGAACCCTTCACAATCCAGTGTTCTCCAGAACAGAAAGCGAATCTAATAAAAGCAGCTTCATTGGTTCATGAAACAATGAAAAAGATCGATCAACAAGGAACAGCATTTGGTTTGAACAGAATAGCAGTCATGGCGGCTTTAAACATTGCCAATGATGCAATAACTGGCAGTTCGGAAATGGCGACAAAGATTAGAACTGAATATGACTCAGAACTTGACCTCTCTGAAGTTCAAAAAAAACTAGAACAAATTCGTAGCCAAGTTGAAAATTCACTTAACGCAGATAAAGATTTAAAGCTACAATAGTTGAGAAGATCGCCTGCGATGAACGAAGATCATTAAAGGACTCTCGGCCCTTAATTATTAATTTCGGGATCAATGTCTGTATTGGTTTTGAGCATTACCAAATCGGGAAGCCTGCGCCATTACGTCTGAACCCACCTTATTGCTCCGGCCTGAGAGCAACAAATGAGAAACGTCATTGTGGGTATCTTCATCTGGCAAAATGAACAGTCTTAGAACTAAAATCAAAGAAAAAAGAAGCCAGCTTTCAAGTGAAAGCCTAAAGTTTCTAGCACAGGCTATTTTAAATAATATTCAAAGATCGATTTCTCTTAAAGACTATTCGACCATAGCCACCTATTTCTCTGTTAACCAGGAGGTCAATACCGCTGATCTTAATCGCTACTTGTGGGAACAAGACAAAAAACTGTTTCTACCTAAAATTAAGAGTAAAGAGCTATTCTTTTCAGCATACGATATAGATCAAACGCTATCTTTGAACGCCTTTAATATTCCTGAACCAGTAAATGAGGAAGCGTTAATAACGGCGGAAGAGTTTGATCTCATGTTTATACCTTTAGTTGCCTTTGATACAAAATGCAATCGTGTGGGAATGGGTGGTGGCTATTATGACAAAACATTGTCATTCATAAAGCACATACAAGACACTAAAAAACCCAAACTGGTTGGCCTTGCTTATGAATTACAAAAAGTTGAACAAATAGAAAAAAATGATTGGGATATACCGATGGATGTTATCATCACGGAAAAAGAAACATATTTTTCATAAATAAGTTAATAAGAATCAATACATTATGATCTCAGAAGACGAAAAAAAAGCTGCAGCACTAAAATCGTTAGAATACATAGAAGACGATTGTGTTCTAGGTGTCGGCACTGGATCAACCGTAAATTTCTTAATCTCTGAATTGTGCCAAATTAAACATAAGATAAAATCTATTGCTTCGAGCTCCGAAGCCAGCACCAAACTTCTCTTAGAAGAAGGCTTTATGGTTGAAGAACTCTCATCAACTGGAAGTCCAGATTTATATATAGACGGAGCGGATGAAATCACAAAAAATTTTCACATGATTAAAGGCGGTGGTGGCGCTCTGACAAGAGAAAAAATTATTGCTCATGCTTCTAAACAATTTGTTTGCATAGTGGATAACTCAAAGATTGTGGATGTACTGGGTAACTTTCCCTTGCCTATTGAAGTTATTCCCATGGCTAAATCAATGGTCTCTAGAGAAATTGCTAAATTGGGAGGTCAGTCAGAATTAAGACATGATTTTAAAACAGATAATGGCAATTTAATCCTAGATGTACATAATCTTAAAATCATTGACCCTCCTTCACTAGAAAAAGAAATTAATAATATACCGGGTGTGGTTACTAATGGGATTTTTGCCTTAAGACCAGCTGATGTAATTATCATCGGAAACGCTGAAACGATCGAAGTTATCACGAACACGTGAAACAAACAAAAAGAAATTTTTTGAAACTGATGAGTACCTCTGTTTTATTATCGAGTCTAAAATCCAGGTCTGTCATGGCTCAAAATCAAATGCTAAGAAGGACCATCCCCTCCAGCGGTGAATCTCTACCTATTATTGGCTTAGGAACATCGAGAGTGTTTGATATAGATCCAAAAGATAGAGAAGAGCTAAAGATCAGGAAAGCAATCATTGAAGTCTTACTCAATAATGGAGGCAGCTTAGTCGACACATCGCCAATGTATGGACAGTCCGAAGAAGTCATTGGTCACATCCTTGATGATTATCCGAGAAGAAATGAATTGTTCTTAGCCACTAAAGTATGGATTAAAGGGAAAACAGAGGGTGAGCAACAGATCACTGAATCATTCAAAAAAATGAACACTACCAAGATAGAGTTGATTCAAATCCACAATCTGCTTGATTGGAAAACACAAATCAGAACTCTCAGGCAAATGAAGGAATCTGGGAAAATCAGTTATATAGGAATAACACATTATAAATCCAGTGCTTTTAAAGAAATGGAAGATATTATAAAAAAAGAACCCATTGATTTTGCACAATTTAATTACTCCATAGGAGAACGAGATGCTGAGGAAAGGCTGTTGCCAATCTGTCAAGAATACGGTGTTGCAACAATTATCAATAGACCGTTTATGAGGGGAAAATTGTTTCGTTCATTCAAAAATCAAACTCTGCCTCATTGGTGCAAAGATTACGATATCAACAGTTGGGGACAATTCTTTCTAAAATACATAATCGCAAACCCAGCAGTGACTAATATTATTCCAGCAACCTCTAAATCAAAAAATATGCTCGACAACAGTTTTGCGGGAATTGGGAAAGTTGCTGATCTTGATATTCAAAAAAGAATGTTAAAGATCTTTTAAAGTCAAACTATCGTTTGGAATACTGAGTTGCCTTCCGGGCCTTCTTCAAGCCAACTTTTTTTCGCTCCACCCTTCGAGCATCTCGCGTTAAGAATCCTTTTTCTCTAAGTGCTAAACGTAAATTCTCATCATAACTAAGTAAAGCCCTGCTTAAACCATGTCTTATTGCACCTGCCTGGCCGCTTCCCCCGCCGCCTTTAACAGTTGCATGAACATCAATTTTACCAATCAATTCTGTGTGCTCCAAAGGCTGTCTTACAATCATTCGTGCTGTTTCACGATCGAAAAATTCATCAATGGGTTTTTTATTTACAGTGATATTGCCTTTACCTTTTTTGATAAAGACTCTGGCTGTAGAGGTCTTTCTTCTTCCGGTTCCGTAATGCACTTCTGTTGCCATCTTTGTACTAAACCTCTAAGAGTTTCGGAGACTGTGCCTCATGAGTATGATCAGGTCCTGCAAATACTCTTAATTTTTTTATCATGGCATTGCCTAGTTTTGTTTTAGGCAGCATCCCTCTGACAGATTTCATAAGAACCGTTTCTGGACTCTTTTTCATCATCGTTTCTAAATTTGAGGACTTCATATTACCGATATAACCGGTATGCTTATAATACATTTTGTCTTTCATTTTATTCCCGGTAACGCTTATTTCTGAGGCATTTATAACAACAATATAATCTCCTGTATCAACATGAGGAGTATATATAGGCTTGTGTTTGCCTCTTAATCTTGTAGCGATCTCGGTAGATAATCTGCCAAGCGTTTTATTTTTAGCATCAACTAGATACCAAACTCTTACTACATCTTCTGTTTTTGCTGAAATAGTCTTCATTAACCAGCTCTTTATCATTATAAAAGGAAGCTAGTCTACTCATCTGAGCTTATTTTTTCAATGAATTCTTCGATAATTAAGATCTAAGCAGCGCTTAAATTATCTCTCATCAAATCAATGGTTTCCTGATAGTTTTCTGTTCCAAAAATTCCTGAACCAGAAACAAAAACATCGGCGCCGTACTGAGCAATATCAGCAATATTATCGGCCTTAACACCACCATCGATCTCAAGAAAAACGTCTTTGCTGGAATCGTCTATCAATTGTCTAGTTGAAGCTAATTTATTAAGGACTTCAGGGATAAATTTTTGTCCTGCAAACCCAGGATAAACAGACATCATTGTAATAATGTCAAGCGATTCAATATGATCTTCAATATGGCTTAGTGGAGTGTCTGGATTGATGGCTAGACCGGGTTGACAACCGGCTGCTTTTATTAATTCAAGTGTGCTTGAAACATCTTGCGTTGCCTCAGGGTGAAAAGTAATAAAAGTTGCGCCAGCATCAGCAAAATCAGAAATAATTCGATCAACAGGCTCAACCATTAAATGCACATCAATTGGTGCCTCCACACCAAACTTTCTCAAAGACTCACAGATCACTGGTCCAAAAGTTAGGTTAGGTACAAAATGATTGTCCATGACGTCAAAATGTATAAAGTCAGCACCAGCATTAATCACGTCCACAACTTCTTGGCCTAATTGGGCAAAATCGGCCGAAAGAATTGAGGGTGCAATTTTAAAATTTCTGTCCATATTTCTTTAATTATTATCTCAGCTCATTATCTCCCGACTTTTGCCTTAGATACAAAAAAAATCCTTATTGATAAAAGCTTTTTCAATTCATAGAATAATACGGTGGAAGCGCCAATACTACAAAATCTAGAACTCATTGCTCAGGGTAAAGTCAGAGATATTTACTCTGTTGATGAAGATCATCTACTTATTGTAACCACAGACCGAATGTCTGCTTTCGATGTTGTGCTACCTAATCCAATACCTGGTAAAGGAGAAGTATTAACACAACTCTCAGAATTCTGGTTCAACAAAACAAAACACATTGCCATTAATCACCTTACTGATGATCTCAATCTTGAAGACATTGTTCCTTTGGATCAACTCGGTTATTTTCAAAACAGAAGCATGATTGTGAAACGACTGAATCCGCTACCGATAGAAGCTGTTGTTAGAGGTTATTTAATTGGTTCAGGTTGGAAAGATTATCAACAAACAGGTTCGGTTTGCGGCATCAGACTAGAAGAAAATCTAAAAATGGCTGCACAATTGCCTGAACCAATTTATACCCCTGCAACTAAAGCTGAAGCTGGTGATCATGATGAAAACATTTCATATCAGAAAACCATAGATCTCTTAGGCAAAGAACTGGCTGCAACTGTAAGAGATAAAGCCATTGAAATTTATAACTATGGAGTCTCTCACGCAAAAGAACGTGGCATTATTATTGCGGACACTAAATTTGAATTTGGACAGGATCATGACAATAACTTGTATCTCATTGATGAAGTTCTAACGCCTGATTCTTCTCGCTTTTGGGCAGTTGAGAATTATGCGATAGGAACCAGTCCACCTAGTTTTGACAAACAGTATTTAAGAGATTATCTGGAAACACTTGACTGGGATAAAACTGCGCCTGGCCCTGAATTACCGAAAGAAATTATCGATAATACTGCAAAGAAATACAAAAGCGCCTATAACATCATCACCGAGCTTAAGTGATTAAAATGAGACTATAAGTCTAGTAAATTATAGGCTTATCCCTTAAATTTTATGGTCTGTAATTTTCTTTTATCAGTTTTTGAAATCCCGTGAGAAAAACTCTGAACAATTCTTGCTAGTGTATTGACTGTAGAAGTTGCAGTTGTATTGTCGATAATGAGCTGTAACTTATCTTGATCTTCCGCATTTGGTGAATGTTGTATATTCATTATCGAATTGGCAATAATTTTCTCTTGATCAGTCGATGAGTCAGAATCCAGGATTGATTGTAATTTTTGCTTCTCATCCTCAGTAGGAAAATGCTCGAGGTTAATCATAATGTCAGCCATTTTTATTATCATAGCGTCCTTATCATGATCGGCGTGGGCAAATACATTGGACTGAAAAAAAGTCCCAATACATAGTGCAAACACGCCTAAAAATAAAATTTTTCTGTTCTTCCTCATAATAATCTCCTCTTAATTGGTGTTCTGGACTAACGTTTCTTTAGCAAGAAGCACTATCCTTGTGGGAAAACCGTCTATGTCAATATATCTTTTAACCTCCCCTTGCTCTAAATCAATCTCAGCAATTCTTCCTTCATGGGTCAGCGTGATGTATGCCGTGCCATGATGCGATGCAATGTCAGGAAGTATAGCTTTACCCACATCCTCAAACCAGTCTCCAAGAAAAGGCTCTGAGACTCTAATTGTTTTAATTAGCTTACCGTTCCCACCATCGTATAAATACAAAACACCTTGTTTGGACAACACCATTAAATATTGTCCATCGTCGGTTGCATTTTGTTGAATTGAGGATTCAACCGATAGGGTAGTAAATTGATAAGGTTCTTGTGCGAAATCCACTCGGTAGAGCCTTGGAATGACGCCCTCTGTGTAACACCATTGCACGCGTCCCTTTCCTTTTAGAAATGCGGCACAACCTCTCCCTGTGTTCTCTGGATAGGGGATTCTTGTGATGAGTTTTGCTTTTTCTTCTCCTAATGTTCCGACCACAATAACATCTCTAGCGCATGAGAAAATTAATCTCCCGGATACTTTATCGTCTGTCATGCCATGTAGCCTAGGACATCCCTGAATCCTTTTTACCTCCTCACCAGTTGACCGATTCAAAACTTGAACAAAACCATTAAAAAGATGTCCAATATACAGATAATCCTCACCCTCTAAGTAATGATAGTGATCGGGTGCAGCAATCTTGTATCGTTTTGTTTTTAGCTCAGAATAACCATCGATATCATCTGATATTATGACTACTACTTCTGCCTCACCTTCTGTCAAGATGGCGTCATAACCGCCAACAGTTGCCATTTTATTGTCCCTAGGACCGCCTGGAGTATCGGTTTTAATTGTTCGAATAACATGCGGTTTCCTGAATTGATTTTCCTTCACATCAAAACCGGTACTTATAATGCTGGTAAGATCTTCATCCGTGTCTCTACCTCGCATGGCATAAATATATTGGTTATTTCTACTCAGGGCCAGAATCATGATTGAAGGAGAAGTGGAAACTCTGTGGGTAATTTCACCGTTTGGAAAATCAATAACCACAACCGATCCATCCATATTGTCAGCAATAAATAAACGAACTTCACTGTCTTTTAGCTCTGATGCTCTTTGTACTGCTCCATGTGCAAAAACCTGATTGGGTGTATAAAACAGACACAAAAATATGAAGCTTATTATCCTGATACTCATTTATTCTCCGGCTATCATTAAATTGTCCATTAAAATAGAACCTGCATAAATAGAGCCCTTTGTTTCAGGATCGTTTCCCACCGTAATAATTTGCATGAACATATCTTTCAGATTTCCAGCGACTGTTACCTCACTGACAGGAAACGCAATCTCACCATTCTCAATCCAAAAACCATTGGCACCTCTTGAGTAATCTCCGTTAACTACATTCACTCCATAGCCAATTAAACCAGTAACAAGAAATCCAGACTCCATACTTTTTATCATAGATTGCATATCCTCTTCGGCTGTAGGTTCAACAATCAGATTATGATGACCTCCGGCGTTACCACTAGTATCAAGGCCCAAGCGCCTTGCTGAATAACTCGATAACAAATAGCCTTTTAGTACTCCATTCTCAACAATCAGTCTTGGTTTAGTTTCGACTCCTTCCGCATCAAAATAACAACTAGAAAAACCTCTTTTCAGATGCGGTTCTTCTTTGATGTTTATAAATTGAGGGCAAATTTTTTTGCCCTTTGAGTTAACTAAGAAAGATGCATTTCGATATAGACTTGACCCACTAATAGCTGTCATGAGATGGCTAATTAAACTGCTTGATACTCTGGGAGAGAAGATCACTGGCGCTTTAGTTGTTTTAATCTTTCTTGATCCTAAATGCTCAACAGCTTGTTTTCCTGCAAGCATGCCTATTTCTTTATGATCTTGAAGATCTTCATGATGCCGAGCGCTTGTGTAATCATAATCCATCTCCATGGCGCCGTTATCGGTTGCAATAGCAGTACAACTGATTGAGTGACCTGTGGATATAGATTCCCCTATAAAACCATGAGAGTTTGCATATAGAGATTGGTTGAGATAGCTGCCAACCGTTGCCCCTTCTGAGTTAACAACTTTTTTATCGAACTCTAAGGCAGACGCTTCGCATTCAATAGCCATACTCTTGGCTTGGTTGATGTCTAAGTTCCAAGGGTTGTATAGATCAAGATCTATTGGTGTTGACGCCATCCGCTCTTTATCGGCCAGACCATTGCATTCATCACTGGCCGTCAGACTTGAAAGACTATACGCCTTATCTATGGTTGATTGAATAGCCCCTTCAGATAAATCATTTGAGCTTGCACCCCCAACTGATTTTCCAAGATAAACCGTAATATTGAAACTTTGATCCTTATAATCCTGAACCGTCTCTATAGATCCATTCCTAGCTGTCACTGAAAACCCTTTACCATCAGCAAAGCTCAAACTGACTTCATCCACTCCAATGGATTTGGCGTATTTCAATGCCCTTTCTGCTTTATTGTGATGTTGGTCTAATTTCATAATTCTCAAATAATTGTTATATCTTTATTCTAACTTACTTAGACACCGTAAATAAGACATTGTAGAATTACGCTATGGGTATTCAAGTAGCTATCGTCATGGGCTCTGCATCTGATTGGGATGTGATGTCACATTGCGCTAAAACACTTAAAGATTTTGAGATTTCTCATGAATCTAGAGTTCTTTCGGCTCACAGAACACCGAAAGAATTAGAGGCTTTTATTATCCAGGCTCAACAAGATGGGGTTCAGGTCTTTATCACTGGAGCTGGACTCTCTGCTGCTTTACCGGGTGTTGTGGCTGCACAAACTACGATTCCTGTAATCGGTGTACCACTAATCGCTGGTTCGCTAGATGGAATGGATGCCTTGATGTCAATTGTTCAAATGCCTCCAGGTATACCTGTTGGAACAGTCGCTATAGGAAAGCCGGGAGCAATTAATGCTGCTCTCTATGCAATAGCAATTCTTGCATTGAAGGATGAGTTTATTGCTGAGCAATTGAAAAATTATAGAAAAACACAAGCCGAGAAGGTGCTTTCTGCAAAACTTGACTAAGCCGTCCCCCCCACGGTTAAGTTCTCTATTTTCATTGTTGGTTGACCCACATTCACTGGCACAGTTTGACCGTCCTTGCCGCAATTTCCAATGCCAGGATCAAGAGCTAGATCATCTGCAACCATGCTGACCTTATTAAGAGCTGAAGGGCCATCACCAATTAGCATGGCGCCTTTAATAGGTTGCTCCAATTTCCCATTTTTTATCAAATAAGCTTCATTGGCAGAAAAAACAAATTTACCAGAGGTTATATCCACTTGGCCTCCACCAAAATTCTTTGCATAAATCCCTTTCTCAACTGATTCAATAATTTCTTGATGCTTATGTTTACCTCCCAACATGAAAGTATTGGTCATTCGAGGGATCGTTTGTGAAGAATAAGATTCTCGTCTCCCGTTGCCTGTAGATTTTGAATTCATAAGTTTCGCATTTAATTGGTCTTGCATGTAGTTACAAAGTTTGCCATTTTCAATTAAAACGGTTCTTTGGGTAGGCTCTCCCTCATCATCAATATTCAGTGATCCTCTAGCACCTTCTATAGTGCCATCGTCTATTATCGTGCATATTGAAGAAGCAACTTTTTCTCCCATGAGGCCTGAAAATGCTGAAGTTTTCTTTCGATTGAAGTCTCCCTCAAGCCCGTGCCCAATGGCCTCATGAACAAGCACACCTGGCCATCCTGAGCCCAAAACAACAGTCATCTCTCCAGCCGGTGCCTCAATAGCTTCCAAATTGATTAATGCTTGATCGACAGCCTCTTCAGCATAATTTTTAATCCTTGATTGATCAAAGAATGTATAGTCTACTCTGCCACCGCCACCGCTCGTGCCTCGTTCTCTTCTATCGTTTTCCTCAACAATAACGCTAAGACTGAGTCTAACCATTGGCCTAATATCGGCTGCTAAGCGGCCTAGATTATTGATAATCAAGATATTCTGAAAGTTACCTGATAACGAGGCTATAACCTCTTTGACTCGATGATCTCTGGCTCTAGCTAGAGAATCAATATTTTGTAACAGTTCAATTTTTGATTTGTCTTCCAATGATGAAATGGGGTTAATGAAATGATAATAATGCTGAATATCTGATGATTCTTTTATCTTAGACACTCCTGTTTTACCTGCTGTTGCTATTGATGAAGAGGCTTTGGCTGCTTTGAACAGTGCGTCTTTGTCGAATGATTCTGAATAAGCAAGCCCTGATTGCTCATCAATAACTGAACGAAAACCTACACCTTGTCGACTTGCATACGAAGATTTCTTCACTAAACCGTCCTCTAAAGTCCACGATTCTTGGCTCATATTCTGAAAGTATATATCCCCCATATCTATACCCTGAGAGAGCATTTCACCCATCATAAGATCTAAATCCTGAGTAGAAATGTTATAAGGATCCAACAAGTTAGATTTTACTTGTGAAAAAGTAGATTCTTGTTTATCAGTCATTATTTAAAATCTTATGTTGTAAAGCTGGAAAGGATGTACGGATAGATCGTAACTCTTCCAAATCAATATCAGAGATAACAATACCATTTCCGGTTTCAAGTTGATCCATAATTTTACCCCAAGAATTTATAATCAAGCTATGCCCAAAAGTTTGTCTGCTTCCATAATGCTTTCCCCACTGAGCAGATGCCACAACATATGACAGATTCTCAATAGCTCTTGAAGATAGCAAGGTTTCCCAATGCGCCAGGCCTGTCTCTTTTGTAAATGCTGATGGGACAGTTACAACATCAACGCCCAAATCGGAATAGGTTCTATAGAGTTCTGGGAACCTTAGATCATAGCAAATAGAAAGACCAATTGTGCACCAAGGAGTTTTCACCGTAACTGGATCTTGTCCTGGAGTGATTGAAAAGGATTCGTTGTATTGCTTGCCTTCGATTTCAACATCAAAGAGATGAATTTTATCGTAGAAATTTTTAACACTTCCTTGATCATCGTAGACAATTGAGCGAGCAAAACTTAGATCAGAAATTGGGCTTTTTATAGGAACAGATCCAGCAATAATCCATATATCTAATTGGTTAGCTAAATGCGAGATCGCACTTTGAATGGGACCGTCTTCAAAATCTTCCATAATTTCCTCAACCATTTGTTTTGGGTAACCCATAAACGCAAAATTCTCAGGCAGCAAGACAATAGAAGCACCTTGCTCCTTAGCTTCTGTTATAAGCGTTTTTACCAATAACAGATTATCTTCGACACAATCGGTTGAATTCATCTGAACAGCAGCAAATTTCATGTTGGTAATAGTAATAAATTTCTATTTAATTAGTAAGAGATTGTATCTTCTGATCGATATCGGGAAGAAAATTAGAACAATCTTCTATCAAACTAAAATCAACCTCCGATTCAGTTAATTGTTGAATCTCAGGCTGATCCCAACTTCCATTCACTGAATAATAAGCGATACCAGCATTTTTCAATGGTCGTCTCAAAATTTTTGTTAGAAGAAAAACTGAAGCAGCTGCAGCTGGCCCAGCAACAACAGCAGCTCCACCAGAAAGGAGATCAGAGACCAGCGGTTGCACAATAACCATCTGATTGTATGTTCGTTTTGAAATATTAGTTGCTCCAACAATGATGACATCGGATGTGGTCGAACTAATAGATAAATTACAGGTGTAAGCAATATTATTAGCAAAAACAACATCTGCCTCCAATCGATCAAAAGGGAAGCCTTCCCCAAAGACATCTCTGAAGTCGAGCAGCAGGCGTTTTGGCAGTTCTGAAAAGCTAAAAAGAGAAAAAACCTTGCCCGGAACTCTTTCCTCACTATTAATACGACCGTCTTTAACTTTAATGCTTACTAGACCGTTGCCTGAGGTAATGTCTTTTTTTTGAGGTATTTCATCCCAAAAATAATCGGTTTTGAAATTAACATCATCACTATCAAAAATATTGGCCATTCCAATTTTTGTTTGTATTCTTTCTATATCTAGGGCTTTAGAGGAAATATTCTTAATTTCTAAGGACGGTCTTTTTCCTCCAGATTTAGGAAAAATGAAAAGCTGTTTAATTGGTATATTATTAAATAAAAACCCATTCTTATCTTCGTGACTAAAATCAAGATTGCTGCCATCTACGATAATTGAATTGAGTGCCACATTCTGATTTTTAAGACTCTTCCATAGATTCAGCTCAAGACTAAACGTCTCAATAGACAGAGGTGAAAGGTCATTTGCTCCTTGTTTTAATACAATTTGCTTAAAACTTAAAACAGGCCTCAAAATGATGTAACTTTGAATTGTGTAATTCATTTCAACATTTTCAAACTGTATCTCTAGCCCTAACAAATCTTGCATACTCGTTCGGATAAACTCTCTTTCCTTTGCGATAATCTGGTTAATCAAGGGCTCTGAATAGTATATAAATGAAAGCCAAACAGCGGCTAACAATACCAGTAATGTCTGTATTTTTTTCATTAAGATTAAATAGTATCTATTTTAAAACCTAAGTGTAGTCAATAAATATGAATCTATCGTGAATTCACGATCGATGATATGGCAGATGGTTTAATATACTCCAAGCCCTGTATAGCTGTTCGACAACAATCACAGGGACTAGGCTGTGGGGAAAAGTCATGGGTGAAAGTGAAAGAATTTTGTCTGCCCTATTTAAAACAGATTCTGAGAAACCGTCTGGACCTCCAATCCCAAAAATAGGGTCAATTGAATTATCAAGCCAGGATTTCATCCAGATTGACAATTCTTTAGATGAAATTAAACTCCCCGTCTGATCCAAAATTATCAAAGTATCCTTATCATTAATCTGCTTTAAAAAACTTTCACCCTCTGCGGCAATAATTTGTTCTATGGATTTTGTCTTGGTTCTTTTCATAATGGGAATTTTTGTATGCTGGAGAGTAATTTTCGATGGGAATCTCTTAAGATAACTTGAAACAATGGATTCATAATCTGTCTTCTTGGAGGCAATTGAAATAATCTTAATGTTCATGAATTATCACTTGTTCCAACGCTCCATAGATCATCTAATTTATAAAATGATCTTATTTCATCAAGCATTACATGCACGATAACAACCCCTAAGTCAATCAGGATCCATTGACCCGAATCATATCCCTCCATACCTAATACTTGGTGCTCATGCTCCTTGGCCTCTTCCCTTAATTTATCAATGATTGAGCGCGCATGTCGACTGGATGTCCCTGTGCAAAAGATCATATAGTCGCTAATTGAAGTTAGCTCACTAACGTTAATGCTATTAATAGTTTTTGCTTTCATGTCCTCGAGCACCAGCAAAGACAAATCCAAAAGCTCTTTCTGGTTCATTGACTAGTTCCTTTTGAGGTAAACATGAACAGTAATTGTCCAATCTCATCCCAAGGATTACCCTTGTTAATTCCTTTAATAACTTTGTCTACCTTGCACGCTTGTTCAAGAATATCATTCATCTGACTTGAATTTATTGACCGTAAGAAAGCACTTATAATTTTTTGTTTACTGGGCCAGATTTTAGCTTTTTGCATTGCCTTGTTAATTGAAATACCATCACCAATATCCACCATTAACTCACTGAGATTCTTGATCTCCCAATTGACAACTCTCATTAATTCAAATGGCTGCGTGCCTTCCTTTTGCAATCGGTTAAAAATTCTTAGCACTCGGGCAGGCTTTCTCATAATTGCTGCATCAGTGAGTTGAAACAGATCGAAGTGTGCACCATCTGCTACACAATCATTAATATCATGCATGCTCACTTCGTTCTTAACTTCCATTAGTCCTAACCTGTCAATAGATTGCATAGCAACAAAAAGGTTTCCCTCTGTAAGTGCCACAAACATGTCTAATGCTTCTTGACTAATTGATAACCCTTTATCTCTTAATCTCAATTTAATCCAAGCTGGCATTTGAGATGAATATACCTTCTTACACTCAATGTTGACTGCTCTTTTACTTAAACTCTTAACCCATTTAGTTCGTTGTATATCTTTTTCTAATTTCCCGCAAACAATGATTAAAAGCTGATCATTAGACAGTTCATCTAAAAGTTTGATCAAAGCATCGGATCCTTGTTTCCCGGGTCTGGAGCTAGGTATGTGTATTTCAATTAACTTTTTCTCCGCAAACAATGATTGTGTTTTTAAATCGCTGAACACATGATCCCAATTAAATCGACCGCTGACTGTAAATCTAGATTTATCCTCAAAACCGTTTTCATAAGCCACCGCTCGAAGCTTATCTAAACTCTCGATTAGCAATAAATCCTCAGCACCGTGAACGAAGTAAACTAGATCTAACCCCGTCTTCAGATGCCCATCTAATTCTTCATTATCTAGTCGCATGAATTATCTCTTATGGAATAGGCTTTGGATGGGTCCAGCAATGGGGTTTCATTAATGACCGGGTAGATGAAACTAAAACTGGTATTGTATAAAACCTTGGAACAATCATTATTTAAGCAATATTTTTTTATACTTTGGAGACCTTTATCAGCGACCTCTTGATCCTCATGGATAGCGTTCCTTAATACAAACAATTTTAATTCCTCCCCAGTATTTGGACAACGAAGTAGTTCGATAAATTCAGCTTTCATCAATTAGAGGCCTTTTGGCTTATGAAATAAATTAAACTCTTCTGGGACTGGGTCGTAACCAGATTTAAACAAAGGGTTGCATCTTGCAATCCTCAAGATCATAAGGTACGAACCCTTTATAGAGCCAAAACGCTCTATGCTTTGAAGAGCATATTCTGAGCAGGTTGGTTGGAATCTACAACTAGGTTTAAACAAGGGTGAAATATAATTACGATATAAACGTATCAAAAATCTCATCAACAATTATTCCTATATATCTTTAATGATTAAAGCATTGATGCAGCGTCTTGTTTGATTCTCTGAATCATAACATTCAACCCATTATTACGAGTTGGACTAAGGTGTTCATTTAGTCCTATCATCCCAATAAATCTTGGCTCCGCCTGAACTATATCTATTGGTGTTTTATCATTATAAATTCTTAACAGTAATGCAATTAATCCTGAAACAATAGCTGAATCACTGATGGCATGACAAACAAACAAACCTTCTTTATGAGCAGTCTTAAACCAAACTTTGGATTGGCATCCATGAACCAGATTCCCCTCTACCTTCCAATCTTCAGGAAAACTGTCCAGTTGTTTACCCAAATCAATAATATACTCATATTTCTCCATCCAAGTATCAAACATCTCAAATTCTTCTGAGATTGACTTCTCTATGTCTGTTATTGAGTTCAATCTTTAGTTAACCCAATATATCTAGTTATCATATCTCCACACAGGTCCTTCTGGACCGTCCTCAATAATCACCCCTTGTTCTAAAAGGTCGTTCCTGATTTTATCAGCCCTTGCAAAATCATTGGTTTGCCTTGCTTGTTCTCTTTCTTGGATCATTAGTTCAATTTCAGAGATTTTAAGTTTCTGATTAGATGCATTTCTAAACCAGTGATCTGCATCTGTTTTAAGTAGCCCTAGAAGCGAAGCCGACGACACTAAAATTGATGCTTGCTCAATTCTTTCACCCTCATCTTTGCTGCGATTAATGATCTTAACAATATCAAATAACTCGCTAAGAGCTTTAGGTGTATTTAAATCATCAGTTAGCGCCTTCAACACTTTGTCTGATGGCTCGATCTCTCTTAAATTATTGACTTGTCTAATTGCTCCATACAGACGGTCTAATTTCTTCTTAGAATCCTCAACTAAGGCTTCAGACCAATTTATAGGTTTTCTATAATGTGTGCTGATGAGAGCCATCCTGATTACCTCCCCTGGAGTATCGTTGAGTAGATCTCTAATTAATAACAAGTTGCCTTCGGATTTCGACATTTTCGTGTTTTTAAAATCAATCATTCCGTGATGCACCCAATAATTAGCAAAGGCTTTGCCGCCATGGGAACATATGCTTTGAGCACATTCATTTTCATGATGAGGGAAAATTAAATCAGAACCGCCTCCATGAATATCTAAAGTTTCTCCTAGATATTTCTTTGCCATGGTTGAACATTCAAGATGCCAGCCGGGTCTACCAACCCCCCAAGGACTCTCCCAGCCAGGCAAATCTGGAGTCGAAGGTTTCCATAAAACAAAATCTCTAGGATTGTTCTTGTATTTAGCTACCTCAATTCTTGAGCCTGCTATCTGATCATCTTCTTGTCTATTAGATAGAATACCGTAATCTTTGTATGACTCGACATTGAATAACACATGTTTCTGGTTTTCATAAGCGTGACCTTTTTCTATTAAATCTTTTATCATCTCAATCATTTCATCAATATGATCAGTTGCCCTAGGCTCAACATCTGGATCCCTGACACCGAGAGCCAAAATATCCTCATGGTATATTTTTGTGTAGCGGTCTGTAATTACAGAAACTTTAGTTTCTTCTTCCTTAGCTGCATCGTAAATTTTGTCATCAAGATCTGTGATATTTCTAACGTATCTTAAGTTGTAGTTTCTTCTTAGAAGGTCTGCGAGAATATCAAAAATTACCGGCCCTCTTGCGTTTCCAATATGTGGATGACTGTAAACAGTAGGACCGCACACATACATATTCACCTGATTAAGGTGAATCGGTTTAAAATTCTGTTTCTTCCCAGTTAATGTATTGTAAAGTTTGATATCCATTAATTGTTTTTATTGCATTTATGAAAGTTATAATACCTAATGTTTAAATAAGATTCTGAAGTTCATGTTGAATACAAAAGACATTTTTTCTTCAAGAACAACCATATAATAATTTGGGAAAGGATTTGAGTTAGTATCTAAATTATAAATGAGCATAGTAGATACAATCAGTTATGAACTCTGGGATAAGGACCCGGAAGCCTTTGCCAATCAATTGGGTAAAAACCATAAAACTACTGGATTTTGTGGGATAGAAGATCACCCAATACCACAAAAAATGGTAAGTGATTCAATAAAAATGTTTGAAGAATTTTTTGCATTGTCTCAAGAGATTAAAATGAAATACTTCATCAAAGCTATTGGTGGGGCAAGAGGTTATACACCCTACAGAATCGAAACGCCAAAAGGTGGCAAACATGCAGATTTAAAAGAGTTCTGGCAAACAGGTAGAAATCTACCGGAAAATCATCCGTACACAAAATTTATGTTTGAAAACATAGTTGCTGAAGAAGTTCCGGAATTCAAAAAAATAATTACTGAACTTTTTCATGCTTTTGATAGTTTCGGGCAGCAACTGATGGAAGCTATAGCGATATATTTAGAGCTTGAGAATAACTATTTTGAATCACATATTAATGAAGGCAACAGTGTACTCAGAACAATACATTATCCTCCCGTGGATCAGGACATAGGAGAAAGATCTGGCGCTCATGGTGACATTAACCTCATTACTCTTCTCATTGGGGGAAATAAACCGGGGCTAGAAATTTTTGTCCAAAATAAATGGCACCCAATAGACACTCCTCAGAGTACAGTAGTCTGTAATGTAGGAGATATGCTAGAGAGGTTCACAAATAATCGGCTGCCCTCTGTGTTGCATCGAGTCACAACTCCTTCAGATGCGGTTAAAGGTTCATCCCGTTATTCCATTCCCTTCTTTTTACACCCCAATCCTGATTGGTTCATTGAAACTTTGCCATCCTGCATTGATGAGGAACACCCAGACCTCTATCCACAAGGCATTATGGCAGATGATTTTCTTCAACAACGACTATATGAAATAAAACTATTGTAAACTTAATAACAGCATGGACTACACACAAACAATTTTAGGCGGATTCATTCTTATCGTTTTAGGTGTACTATTCTCATCAAACATGAAGAAAATTAATTTGTTTTATCTAGCTAACGCTATTGTTTTGCAATTTTTACTGGCAGTTCTCTTGATTAAAGTTCCTCCGGTCACCTCATTTTTTGAATCGCTATCTCAAGGTGTTTTAGCATTAAAATCAGCTACAGATCAAGGAACAGGTTTTGTCTTTGGTTATCTGGCTGACGGTGCTCCCAAGCCATTTGAAGTTATAAACCCTGCTAGCGCAAATATATTTATATTCTCAGGACTGATGCTCATTATTGTAGTCTCAGCCTTGTCAGCAATTTTCTGGCATTGGCGAGTACTACCAATTGTTATCAAGTTGATTTCTAGTCTTTTCAAAAAACCTTTAAATGTGGGAGGCCCAGTTGGTCTAAGTGCCACAGCAAACATTATTTTTGGACAAGTTGAAGCGCCCTTGTTGATTAAACCATACCTCAAACAAATGTCGAGACATGAGTTGCTCACACTGATGACTGTAGGTATGTCGACCATCTCAGGGGGGGTCATGGTGGTCTATACCACGATGCTCAATGATCTTTATGGGACTTCATTGATTGGGCACTTTCTGACGGCTTCAATTATTTCGGTGCCAGCAGCAATCATGTATGCAAACATTATGATGCCGAGTAATCAAAAAACTGAAGACCAGAGTCAAATTGAAGAATCCAGTCTCTATAAAAGCACCATGGATGCTTTAACACGGGGCACACAAGATGGGTTAAATATTACGTTAAATATTGCAGCTCTTTTACTGGTCTTGATAGCACTGGTTACTCTGGTTAATTTTGGCCTAGCAGCACTACCTTTTGTTGGCGGTGAAGCTATTACCCTGGAAAGAATTGCTGGTTGGATCTTTGCTCCCATTGCCTGGTGTATGGGCGTCTCATGGGCAGAAGCTCAGTTAGCTGGGTCTTTGTTAGGGGTAAAAACAATTCTAAATGAATTTGTGGCATACGTTAATTTAGCCGCCATTGATGCCAGTCAACTCTCAGAAAAAAGTCGCCTTATCATGCTTTATGGATTATGTGGGTTTGCCAACTTATCCAGTGTTGGGATATTACTTAGCGGTATTGGAACAATGATTCCTGAAAGAAAAGATGATCTGATAGCAGTCAGTGGTAAGGCTCTAATTGGAGCCACATTAGCTTCTTGTTTTACTGGATTAGTGGTTGGCGTGATCTCTTAATTCACTTTTTCCTTTTTCATTAAGATTACACAAAACATCAGAATTGCTGAGACAATGATTTCAAAAATTATGGTTGCCACTAAAGGTTCTGAGTCATGAGCTAAGACTGCGTATAGCCTAAAAATTGCCGCTGAGCCAATCAATGATATGGTTGGATAAAGCCAGATATGTTCTGCCCGATAAGCACCGATAGAAGCAAATAGTCCTGCGGTAAAAAAGAAAGCGGTAAAATCTCCTATCTGGCTATTTGATTCTAGACCGACAAGCAATGGCATTGCCATTTCTTTAGCTGCAGTGGCTGGATCCAGTATCCACCATAAACAATTCATTAGCATTAAGGCACCTACTATGCCCGATAATATTCTTGCAATCATATCTTCCTCCTATTCAATCTCTCCAGAGTAAAAATGCTTTCTGCATAAAGAGAGATATTTCTCATTACCGCCAATATCAATTTGCTCACCCTCTCGAAGTATCTCACCGTCATCATTGACTCTTACAATCATGGTTGCTTTCTTTCCACAGTGACAAACAGCTCTTAATTCTTTCAATCGATCTGCCCAAGCTAAAAGGTATTTGCTTCCATCAAATAATTCCCCTTGAAAATCCGTCCTAATCCCGTATGCCATCACAGTAATCTTTAGCTGATCGACGATCTGTCCAAGTTCAATAACCTGATTCTTAGTCAGGAATTGAGCCTCATCGATTAAAACACAATTTAAAGTTTGCTTTGCATGATGTGCTTTAACCGCTTCAAATAAATTATCTGTTTCTGAAAAGGTTTCAGCTTCAGCTCTTAGGCCAATTCGAGAAACAATCTCAGAATCTCCATAACGATCGTCTTTTGAGGAAGTGAAGATCATGGTATTCATGCCTCGTTCCTTGTAGCCATGATTGGCTTGTAAAAGTGCAGTGGATTTACCGGCGTTCATGGTTGAATATGTAAAATGAAGTGTAGCCATAATTAAATAGTTCCTAACTTTGATAAAACACCATTACTTATTCTTAATGCAAGGGAGTCTCTTAAAAATTTTGCCTCTTTGCTCTTACCCAATAACTTGTTCTGATCAAAACTATAATCTTGTGTCTCAATATGTTTTGTATTAGAAATTACTTCTTCACTCTCTTTATATAAAGACCATTCAACTTGGTAGGCTATTTCATATTCCATGGGAGTATTATTAGCAGAAATACTTAATATTCTGTCGCTAGAAATGTCTTTTTTGATGATTAAGATGTACGAAGCCCTGTCTCTTTTCTCTGAAACAATTACCCCATTGTTCCTTAAGGCATCTTTTATGCTTCTATAGAAAGATGAATAAGGATCTGCAGTCTGGATATACACGGAGTCAATTTTCTGATTGAGCTTGCCCGTGTTCTGAAGTTCAAATCCACATCCGCTCAATAACAGAAAACAAATTAAACAGACTAGTTGTTTGAAGATGCTCATTAGATAACGATATTAACTAACTTTTTTGGAACTATGATAATCTTTTTGATTTCTTTGCCGTCAGTGTGCTTCTTTATCTTCTCATCCATCAACACCAATGCCTCCAGTGATTGATCATCAATCGATTGATCAACGCTGAGTTTGGATCTAAGTTTTCCGTTAACCTGTATCACTATCTCAACCGTATCTTGAACCATGAGTTCAGGCTCATGTGTAGGCCAATTTTCATCAATAATTGATGAGTCATAACCAAGATCAAGCCATAATCTGTTACAAATATGAGGCACTATTGGAGACAAGAGTAAAATAACTGCTCTGATTGCTTCCTTTGCGACCTTTTTATCTACATCGTCTTTAATATCAAAAGCATTCAACTCATTAACCAACTCCATAACAGCAGCAATGGCTGTATTAAAGGTGTATCTCCGACCAATATCATCACTAACTTTGGCTATGGTATGATGGGTTTTTCTTCTCAAACCCTTTTGCTTATCTGATAAATTATCTTCTTTGTTAAGATCATCAATACCTGTTATTTGATCTTTCCTAGACTGAACCGTTGACCAAAGTCGTTTGAGAAATCTGAAGGATCCATTAATCGCTTTATCAGACCACTCAAGAGATTGTTCAGGCGGTGCAGTAAACATCATAAATAACCGAACAGTGTCAGCACCATAATTATTGATCATTTCTTCAGGGTCAACGGTGTTTCCCATGGACTTAGACATTTTAGCGCCATTATTTAACACCATGCCTTGGGTCAGAAGACGCTTAAATGGTTCATCTCCTTCAACTAGCCCTTCATCTCGAAGTAATCGATGATAAAAACGAGCATAGAGCAAATGGAGAATAGCATGCTCAATACCGCCAATGTATAAATCAACAGGTAGCCAATACTTGGCTCTATCATCCAGCATCTTGTTCTCTGAATCACTGGAGCAAAATCTTGCGTAATACCAAGACGACTCCATAAAGGTATCAAATGTATCGGTTTCTCTTTTCAGATCGCCTCCGTCACGGCCGTTGACCTCATAGAAAGTTTTCATCGACTTTATGGGTGACTTGACACCATCAAATTTAACCTCCTCAGGTAAAATTACTGGAAGATTTTGATCCTTCTCTGCAATAATTTCCTGTTCCTCATCAATCAACATGGGTATTGGTGCGCCCCAGTATCTTTGCCTTGATACCAACCAATCTCTTAGTCGGTAATTCACTACCCTTCTTCCTGATTTCTTTTTCTCTAAAGTGTCGCTTATTTTGGTTATTGCTTCTATGGAATCCAAGGAAGTAAAATCCTCTGAGTCTATTAATACCCCCTCCTCAATAAAAGCTGAAGAGTCAAAATCATGAGGCTGGTTATCTTTAGGGACAATCACTGGTTTGATCTCCAAGTCAAATTTCTTTGCAAACTCAAAATCTCTTTGATCATGAGCTGGGACTGACATTATGGCTCCAGTTCCATAGGTCATGAGAACAAAATTAGCTGTCCATACGGGTATCGGCTCATTATTAATCGGATTAATCACCTTAATGTTCAATGGAACACCAAGTTTTTCCATCTTCTCCAACGCTTCCTCAGAAACAGACTGTGCTTTTGTATTGTCTATAAATTCCATGACCTTGGGATTGTCTTCAGCTACGGACTGTACCAATGGGTGTTCTGGTGCTAAAGCCATATATGTTGCCCCAAACAGAGTATCTGGCCTGGTTGTATAGACGCTAATAACATCATTGGTCTCAGAAACCTTAAAATCAATTTCAACGCCCTCTGATCGACCAATCCAGTTTCGCTGCATGACTTTTACCTGCTCTGGCCAATCAAGATCGTCCAATCCTGACAATAATTCTTCACAATAATTTGTAATTTTAAGAAACCACTGAGGTAACTCTCTTCGTTCAACTATTGCTCCAGATCTCCATCCTTTTCCATCGATAACTTGTTCGTTTGCAAGCACTGTATTCTCAACCGGATCCCAATTAACCAGTGCTTTATCTCGATAAGCTAATCCTTTTTTAAAAAGACGAGTAAACATCCATTGCTCCCAACGATAATAATCAGGATCACAGGTTGTTATTTCTCGAGTCCAATCGTAGCCAAAACCTAGGATCTTAAGCTGATTTTTCATGTAACTTACGTTCTCTCGAGTCCATTGTGCAGGCGGCATGTTGTTTTTAATTGCGGCACCTTCAGCAGGCAAACCAAAAGCATCCCAACCCATAGGTTGAAGAACATTTTTTCCAAGCATTCTTTGATATCGACTGATAACATCGCCAATGGTGTAATTTCTGACATGACCCATATGCAGTCGTCCACTTGGGTATGGAAACATGCATAAACAATAGAATTTTTCCTTATTAGGATCTTCAGAAACTTCAAAAATTTTGTTTTCTTCCCAAAATTTCTGAGCCTCGGTTTCTATTTCCCTTGGGTTATATTTATTTTCAGTCATTTTTATTTTTTAATCGAAGGATACCTATAAAAACCCCCGATGTCATAATCATTATGACTAATATTAAACACAATTGGTCCCCGAAATTTGAATAAGGCGTGGAGCCACCCATTGGTATAAAAACACCTCTTAAAATGGAATATTCATAAGGATTTAGCTGTTGTTGCACTTCACCGTTCGGTTTAACGATAGCCGTAATGCCTGTATTAGTAGATCTCAGAAGATATCTACCGGTCTCTATTGCTCTCATTCTAGACATCTGAAAATGTTGGGCAGAAGCGATGGATCTTCCAAACCATGCATTATTTGTTGCATTAACTAAAACATTAGCAGCAGGTTGATAATCTATGACTTCTGACCCAAAAATATCTTCGTAACATATTGATATGGATAGATACATTTGATTTATTCTTGGCATTCTCTGAGTTTTAGCACCTTTTGAAATATCATTACTGGGTAATCTCATTTCTTTCAACCATGTCCTTATTGAGTTAGGCACCGGAAAATATTCACCAAAAGGTACTAGATGTCTTTTGTTATATATCACTTCATCATTACCTAGAGAGATCACAGAATTGTATATTTCTCCATTCTTGCCTCTAGTATTGATACCCAATAACAAAAGACCTATATTTTCCTCCTCAAGTATAGTCTCTAATTCCCCAAGATAGGGTTGAACATTAGATGCAAAAGCTGGAATTGAAACCTCTGGCCAAATAACAAGATCAGTATTCTTCATTGATGATAATGTATTACGATAAAGTTCGAGCGTTTTTACAAATTCACTGCTTAACCACTTCTTGTCTTGAGCAATGCCGCCTTGAACTAGAGCAACACTGTGTTCATCACCCATCGGTTCCGTCCATTCAATTGAACGTAGATACAATGAAGCAAAACAAATGACAAGTAAACAGCTTATGGCTAGGTAAGGCTTTTTCTTCATAACTATCAGTAATAAGAAACCAGCGATCAAGGCTGAGAAAAAGGAAACCATAAAAACACCGCCAATCGGTGCCCAAGCAACTAAGAAATTAGTTACCTGACTGTACCCTAAGGTAAACCATGGAAATCCTGTAATAGCATAAGCTCTTAATAATTCTAATAAAGCCCAAATAGAGGGTGAAATAAAAGTAAGCACTAAAACATCGAACTTAAATTTCCTAAAAGCTAAGCTGATAAAATAGCCTGTTATCAGGTAATAAATAGCCATGACTAGTGATAATAAGCATATCAATGTAATTGCTAGCCACGGCGGGGCCCCGCTAACGCTATGAATACTAATATAGAGCCAATATAAGCCGCCGGCAAACACAAAGACACCAAAAAGGTAAAAGAAACCTGCGGTTTCTTTTGGTGTATTTTCCTTCGCGTAATAAAAAAGAAACATTAGACATAGAATCGGGAAAAAACTAATGCCAAATGGCTCAAAACCTAATAAGAAAAATAAAGCAGTTAAGCCAGAGCCTATAATCTTTTTAATCAATTTTCGTTACTTCTATAGTATCTATGCGTCTTGTATTTGATTCTGTGATTTTGCATTTTATAGACTTCAAATCGATAATTTCATTTTTGTTTGGCAATCTACCAATTATCTTAATTAGTAACCCCCCTAATGTGTCATAGTCTTCATCAAGATAATCTGTTTCAAAAAATTCATTAAAATCTTCAATTCTGATCAGAGCATCAACAATATATTTATTTTTACTTATCTTTTTAATCATAGGAACATCCTCAATATCGTATTCATCCTCAATATCTCCAACGATTTGTTCCAAAACATCTTCAATAGTTAATAGACCTGCAGTTCTCCCATACTCATCAACAACGATTGCGATATGATTTCTACTTTTTCTAAAATCCTTTAAAAGTGTTTTTAATCTCTTACTTTCTGGAATAAATGTTGGTGACCTAAGGAAACTATTCATATCAAAGTTTTCTTCTCCCTCTTTTGAAAATTTTAATAAGTCTTTAGCCAGAAGTATCCCTATTACCTCATCCTGGTTATCAGCAATAACAGGAAATCTTGAATGACCAGAATCTATAATAATTTTGAGAAGCTGATCAATATTATGAGAGGACTCTAAAAGGGTCATGTTTGATCGAGGTATCATTATATCTTTAACTTGGAGTTCAGAGACCTCTATCACTCCTTTGATCATTTTGACCTCATCCTTACCGATAAAATCTTTCCAGTCGTCCTGATTGATCACTGAATAGAAACTTTCGATATCTTGTTTCTTTGATTTTAAATATTTTTTTAAGAAATTCATAACTTTAACTTGGCTCTTTTTTTATTCCCAATTCAGCCAAAACTTTATTCTCTATGGACTTCATTTTATTCTCCTGCTCATCATTTAAATGATCATAACCTAACAAATGAAGAAATCCATGCACTACCATATGAATAAAGTGAGAAGACACCTCTATATCTAAGGATTTAGCCTCTTCCTCAACGACTGTCTGACAAACGATAATATCACCTATAAATGGAGGCGAAACTCCTAGAGCTTTCTCCTTTTCTAGTTCGCCTAAAAAAGCTAAGACATTTGTTGGTTTATTCTTCTTCTTAAACTTCTTATTAATACTTAAACCTTCATCAAAATCTACCAACCTGATTGTCATTCCTATGCAATAGTTATAGCTTTTATCTGATATTTCATAGGTAATCGCAATAGCTCTGTTGATTAATTCAATTGAGCTAGGGAACACAAGATCGCCAGACGTTTGGATATCTATAACAAAAGAGTTATTGTTTTCAATCATCTTGAGCTTTTAAATTTTTCGTAAGCCTCCACAATCTTCTGCACAATACGATGACGAACAATATCTTGATGATCAAAATTAATTATGGATATATTCTCTATTCCAGATAAGACATCTAGGGCATGCTTAAGCCCAGATTCCTTTTCAGGAGGTAGGTCGATTTGAGTCACATCACCATTCACAACAGATTTTGATCCAAAGCCCATTCTTGTTAAAAACATTTTCATTTGTTCAGTAGTGGTATTTTGTGCTTCATCCAAAATAATGAAGCTTTCATTAAGAGACCTGCCCCTCATGAATGCTAGTGGTGCCAATTCTATTGCACGTCTTTCTATTAAGCTGTTCACCTGATCAAAACCAAGCATCTCATACAGAGCGTCATACATAGGTCTTAGATAAGGATCTACTTTTTGTGATAAGTCTCCTGGCAGAAAGCCTAAATTTTCTCCAGCCTCAACAGCAGGCCTAACAAGAACTATTCTTTTTACTTCTTCACGTTGCAGTGACTCTATTGCTGCAGCAACAGCCAAGTAGGTCTTTCCTGTACCAGCTGGACCAATACCAAATGATAAATCATTGCTTCTGATTGACTCTATGTACTTAAATTGATTTTCCGTGCGAGTTTTTATCTCCTTATTGGGCGTGTTTATTATAGTTTCAGTTACTATTGATCCGTTAGATTGATTGTTACTTTTATTGAGATATTTCTTAATAATTAAATGAACTTTTTCTTGATCTAAGTCTTCATTCTTTGCAACGGAACATAAATCTTTAATAATCTTCTCACCAGCAATAATTTTTGACTCCTCTCCACGGAGAACAAAAATATTACCTCTAGTTTTTATGTTAATATCAAGCTCTATTTCAATTGACCGAATATGCGTATCAAATATACCCAGTAAGTTTACTAGAGTAGAGTTCTCTAAAGATTCAATTTTAAATTCTTTTGTGGTGCTCAAGTTTTGCCTTAGTTGATAATCCTTCCACGGAGTGAATTAGGTAATGCCTCCGTAATTCTAAGCTGAACCATTTGACCTATTAGGTTTTCATACCCATCAAAATTGACCCAACGATTATTTTCTGTTCTTCCTGATAGTTGGTTATTTTTTCTTTTTGAATTTTTTTCGACTAATATCATTTGGTCTGACCCCACCATGGCTTCGCTAATGATTTGCGAATTCTTATTAATCCTAGATTGCAATCGATCTAAGCGCTCTAGCTTTATTCTATAATCTGTTGTGTCTTTCATTTCAGATGCTGGTGTATTCGGCCTAGGACTAAAAATAAAACTAAATGACTGGTCAAAGCCGATAGTATCAATTAAGTCTAGAGTTTGCCTAAAATCTGAATCTGTTTCGCCAGGAAAGCCCACAATAAAGTCCGAAGCGACACTAATATCCGGTCTTAATGATCTTAATTTATTTATTCGATCAATATACAGCTCAACCTTATGCTTCCTTTCCATGAGTTGAAGTATCTTATTCGATCCACTTTGCACAGGAAGATGTAAATAATTAGCTAATTTTGGATTCTCAAAAGCATTTATCAAATCGTCCGTAAACTGAAGGGGATGCGAGGTAGTGAAACGAATTCTTTGAACTCCGTCTATTAAGCTAACACGATCAATTAAATCAGCTAATTTCAGTTTTTTACCATTCCTATCTTTAGCTCGATAGGCGTTAACATTCTGACCTAATAAGTTAATCTCTTTCGTGCCTCGATCTGCAAGATCTTTGATTTCATCTAAAATTCCTTCTGGATCGCGACTAATTTCAAGACCGCGTGTATAAGGGACGACACAAAAGCTGCAAAACTTGCTGCACCCTTCCATTATAGAGACAAAAGCAGAGGGCTTAATATCTAGCGTCTTTGGAAGAAGTGAGAATTTCTCTGCTTTCGGAAAACTGACATCAACTAAAGATTTCCTAGAATGAATAACTGAATCATACATTTCTGGCAGACGATGGAGAGTTTGTGGCCCAAAAACAATATCAACATACGGCGCTCTATTTAAAATATTTGCTCCTTCTTGAGTGGCAACACAACCTCCTACACCGATAACGACATTCGGGTTATTTTTTTTATAGTCCTTCCATCGCCCTAGTTGGGAAAAGACTTTCTCTTGTGGTTTTTCTCTAATTGAGCAAGTATTGAGTAAAATAAGATCGGCCTTGAAGACATCTTCAGTATTCACCATGTTTCTTTTTTCTCTCATCAAATCTAACATCTTTGATGAATCGTATTCATTCATCTGACAACCAAAAGATTTAATAAAGATCTTTTTAGACACGTGATTTTAGAGTTTATATAGGGTTCTATTAGAAAGGTATATCGTCGTCGAATTCATCGGATACAAAATTATTATCAGTGGCAGATTGGGAACTTGATGGATTTTCATTAGACATATCCTGATTCATCCTTTCACCCAGCATCTGCATTTGGTTAGCAACAACTTCAGTTGTCCATCGCTCATTGCCTTCTTTATCTTCCCATTTCCTCGTTTGAAGTTTGCCTTCGACATAGACTTGTGAACCTTTTTTTAGATACTGAGCTGCTATTTCAGCCAATCGATTAAAAAAGACCACTCTATGCCATTCTGTTTTTTCCTGTTTCTCCCCTGTTGTCCTGTCATTCCAAGATTCTGATGTCGCAACACTGATGTTGGTGACCGAATTACCATTCGGCATAGCTCTACTGTCAGGGTCTGCTCCTAAATTGCCAACTATGATTACTTTGTTGATACCTCTAGCCATAATTTTCCTTTTTTTCTCAAACGAAATGTAAATTTAAACAGAAATTAATTGTATCAAAAAGCATTGGTTTTAGCTCTTAATCAAAAAAAGATTTACAATGGAATGTTTGGAAAATTCTTTTTGTTATGGATCAAATAAAAATAAAAGGTGCAAGAACACACAATTTAAAAAACATCGATCTTGATCTTCCTAGAGATCAACTGATAGTGTTGACAGGTCTTTCCGGTTCTGGGAAATCATCTTTAGCTTTTGACACTATCTATGCTGAAGGGCAAAGACGTTATGTCGAATCATTATCAGCCTACGCAAGACAATTTCTATCTATGATGGAGAAACCTGATGTAGACCTCATTGAGGGATTATCTCCTGCTATTTCTATAGAGCAAAAAACAACATCTCATAATCCAAGATCCACTGTTGGTACAGTCACAGAAATATACGATTACCTGAGATTACTTTTTGCGAGAGTTGGCATTCCCAAATGCCCTGTTCATAAAAGAACATTAGGCATCCAAAACATCAGTGAAATGGTTGATAAAATCATGTTACTCAAGGAGGGAGAGAAATTATTGTTGTTATCTCCTTTAGTCAACGACCGTAAAGGTGAACATGTAGAATTAATTAAAAATATTAGATCTAGAGGTTTTGTTCGTCTTAGGATTAATGGATTAATTTTCGATATTGAAGACATACCAATTATTGATGCTAAAAAGAATAACACCATTGAAGTCGTAGTCGACAGATTTACAGTTAAGCCACAAGTTGAATCAAGACTTTCGGAATCGTTTGAAACGGCGCTTAATTTATCCAATGGAATAGCAAAAGTGGTTTCTATTGGGGATACCAAAATAAATTATCTTTTTTCTGACCGGTTTGCATGTCCTGAATGTGGTTACTCTATTCCTGAACTTGAGCCAAGAACTTTCTCATTCAATAATCCTGCTGGTGCTTGCTCCAAATGTGATGGACTCGGTGTTGAGCATTACTTCAGTCCAGATTTAGTAATAAAAAATGAAAAATTAAGTATTGCAGAAGGTGCCATAAGAGGTTGGGATAAAAGAAATTTTTATTATTTTCATCTTATAAGAAGTTTATCAAGGCACTATAACTTTGACATTGAAATGCCCTATGTATCCTATAAAAAAGAAATCAAAAGTCTTCTTCTAAATGGAAGCGGCAATGAAAAAATTCAATTTTATTACCCTGGTAGAGGAGGTAAAAGAATTTCTAGAAAGCACCCTTTTGAAGGTGTGATACCTAATTTAAAAAGACGATACAAAGAAACTGAATCACAAAGAGTTAAGGATGCATTGTCTAAATTCATGAGCACAAAACCTTGCGCATTATGTGAAGGATCAAGATTAAATGAAACAGCAAGAAATGTCTTTGTGAATCGTTCGAATATTTCTGATCTTACACAACTGAATATTGATGAAATTTTCTCTTTTTTCAAACAATTGAAACTAAAAGGAAACCGAGGTGAAATCGCAAAGAGTGTGATCAAAGAGATTGCTGACCGTTTAGAGTTCCTATCAAATGTAGGATTAAACTATCTAAATCTTGAAAGAAGCGCTGAAACTCTTTCAGGAGGGGAGTCACAACGCATTAGACTTGCAAGCCAAATTGGTTCTGGCCTTGTGGGAGTTATGTATGTTTTAGATGAACCCACTATTGGCCTGCATCAAAGAGATAATATAAGGCTGATTAAAACGCTCACAAAATTAAGAGATCTTGGTAATAGTGTGATTGTAGTGGAGCATGATGAAGAGTTGATTAGATCAGCAAATCATATTGTAGATCTTGGGCCAGGAGCTGGCGGTGAAGGCGGAGAAATTGTCTGTCAAGGCAGCTTAGATAAGATACTAAAAAATCAAACCTCATTAACTGCAAAATATTTAACTGGTGCAAAAAAAATTCCGATTCCAAAGAAAAGGACCCCAGTAAATAAATCAAAATTAATTTGTATTGAGAACGCAAGCAAAAATAATTTGAAATCGTTGGATGTTGAAATCCCTCTTAATCTGTTGACTTGTATCACTGGAGTTTCAGGATCAGGTAAATCAACCTTGATTAATGGCACTCTTAAGCCTTTACTTAGAGCAAAATTGGAACATAAAATTTCTGATCAAATAGAAGAAACTACAATAACAAACTATGAAGATATTAAGAGAATTATCAATATCAGTCAAAGCCCAATAGGAAGAACCCCTCGCTCTAATCCAGCTACCTACACAGGTTTATTCACAACAGTAAGAGAACTATTTTCATCAACTCAAGAAGCTAGATCGAGAGGTTATAAACCAGGTAGATTCAGCTTCAATGTTAAAGGAGGTCGATGCGAAACATGCCATGGTGGTGGTTTAATTAAAGTTGAAATGAATTTCCTTGCTGATATTTATGTCACCTGTGATGTCTGTAAAGGTAAACGATTTAATAGAGAAACATTGGAAATTCTCTATAAGGATAGAAATATATATGAAGTCCTTGAAATGTCAGTAGACGAGGCCTGCTCGTTTTTCAAAAATATACCGGTTTTAAAAAATAAATTAGAAACACTGATTGATGTAGGGCTTGGGTATATAAAGTTAGGTCAAAATGCAGTAACTCTTTCTGGTGGAGAAGCTCAGAGAATTAAATTATCTAAAGAACTATCAAAGAGAACAAATCAAAACACTTTATATCTACTTGATGAGCCGACAACTGGTCTCCATTTTCATGATGTTAATCAATTAATAAAAGTCTTGCTGAGGCTCAGAGATGAAGGAAATACAATAATAATCATCGAACACAACTTAGATGTTATTAAAACTGCAGATTGGATTATAGATCTTGGACCGGAAGGGGGAGATAAAGGAGGAAAAATAATTGCTGAAGGAGCACCTGAAGAAGTGGCTAAATCTAAATCTTCTTTTACAGGAAGATATCTAAAAAAAGTTTTAAACGAGTGAGCCTATTCCTAGAACACCCCTAATTTCGGACATATAAGGCACTGACCATTCTCTTGCTCTTTTAGCGCCTACAAGTAGTTCTTGATTTAAGTTTTCAGGGTCCTTAATGAGTTTTTGGTATTCTTTCCTAGGGGCTGATAAATGGCTATCTAGTAACTGGAACAAATCCTCTTTAGCGTCACCCCAGCTAATTCCTTCTTCTAACTTTTTCCTAAAAGCCGTTGATTCATCAACACTAGCAAAAGCCTTGTATATATCATATAAGCTGCACTCTGTTGGTTTAGGAACGCCTGGCTCTAAAGAATTCGTCTTAATTTTCATAACTTTCCGCCTTAGTTCATCTGATGAAGAAAAAAGAGGAATAAAATTATTATAGCTTTTACTCATTTTTCTACCGTCTAAACCTGGAAGAATTGTTGCATTCTTCTCTAAGATAGCTTCAGGTATTACAAAAATCTCTCCATATTTATGATTAAATCTTTGTGCTATATCTCTAGTCATTTCAAGGTGTTGAACCTGATCTTGTCCTACTGGCACATAGGATGCCTTAAACATTAATATATCAGCTGCCATCAATATAGGATAAGAATATAAACCCATAGTAATGCCCTTGTCATGATCTGAATTACCTTCGTTCTGACTAACTGCTGATTTATAAGCATGAGCTCTATTCATCAGTCCCTTGGCTGTAAAAGTACTCAAAATCCAATTTAATTCAAGGATCTCAGGAATATCAGATTGTCTATAGAAAATGGTTTTGCTGGTATCAAGACCTAAGGCAATCCAAGTTGCTGCAACCTCGAGACAGGATTGTTTTATTTCTTTAGGATTCTTATTTTTAATTAATGAGTGGTAATCAGCTAAAAAAAGAAAAGAGCCACAATCATCTTTTTTACTTGATCTTATGGCCTGCCTTATCGCTCCAGCATAATTGCCAAGATGAGGGGTCCCCGTTGTAGTGATGCCTGTTAATATCGTCTTCTTATGCAAAATATGAACTACTCGGAAAGCTCACTTGAATCTGTTTCAATTTGGTAGTCAACAAGCTGAACTATTGCCATGGGTGCTGTGTCCCCATTTCTGAGACCTTTTTTTAGTATTCTTAAATAACCTCCAGGTCTGTCTTTAAGCCTTGGACCTATTTCATTGAATAACTTTCCTACTGCTTGCTTATTTCTCAATAAATTGAAAGCTCTTCGTCTTCTTGAAACACCGTCCTCTTTAGCAAGAGTAATTAATGGCTCAAGTGTCTTTCTAAGCTCCTTTGCTTTAGGTAATGTAGTTGATATTGATTCATGCTCTATTAAAGATGAAGCCATATTGCGATACATAGATCTCCTATGACTGCCGGTTCTTCCTAAACGCCTTCCTGTTTTCCTATGTCGCATTTTTTAGTCCTTAATTAACAATATAAACCTTGTTAGCTTAAATCATCAACAGCTATTTCTTTTGGAGGCCAATTATCTAGCTCCATTCCAAGCGATAAACCATGGCTAGATAAAATTTCTTTAATCTCATTCAATGATTTTTTCCCAAGATTTGGAGTTCTTAAAAGTTCATTTTCCGTCTTTTGCACTAAGTCACCAATATAATTGGCATTTTCAGCTTTAAGGCAATTTGCTGAGCGAACAGTAAGCTCTAATTCATCCACAGGTCTAAGCATAATAGGATCGATTAACACCTCTTCTTCTTCTTTTTGTTGTTCTTGAACTCTAGTTAAATTAGTAAATATGCTTAATTGATTCTGAAGTATCGCTCCTGCATATTTGATTGCTCTTTCAGGATCAATTGTCCCATCTGTTTCTAGATCAACAATGAGTTTGTCTAGGTCTGTTCTATTTTCTACCCTAGCTGCCTCAACGCTATAGGTAACGGTCCTAATAGGGCTAAAAGAGGCATCAAGCTTCAAAAGACCAATTGTCACATCTGCTTCTTTGCTTTGAACAGCTACAGGCCTATAACCAGTACCCTGCTCTACTTTCAAATGCATTTTTAGTTCTTTTTTTGCACTTATGGTTGCAATATGATGATCTGGATTAACGATTTCTGTATCTCCATCGACTTGAATGTCACCTGCAGTTACTGTGCAGGGTCCCTTCTTGCTTAAAACATAATCTGCAGTGTCTTTTCCTGGCATATTAATTGCAACACCTTTTAAGTTGAGTAAAATTTCAACTACATCTTCTTGGACACCTTCTATCGTTGTGTACTCATGCAATACACCATCAATCTGTGCTTCAGTTATAGCATAGCCAGGTAAGCTAGAAAGCAGGACTCGTCTTAATGCATTTCCCAAAGTATAACCAAAACCTCTTTCAAACGGCTCTATTGAAACCTTAGAATGCAGTTCATTCTGAGACTCCAGCTTGATAACTAATGGGTTGAGAAGATCTATAACAATTTCTTCTCTGTCATCTTCTTCTACAACTTGCTCTTCTTCTATTGTTTCTTCTAAAATAATTTTATTTTCATCATCTGACATTTTAAATAGTCTCCTAAATTATTTGGAATAATATTCCACTACCAAATTTTCATTAATATCTGGAAGTATATCTTCTCTTTCAGGAATAGAACTGACGGTACCCTTCAATTCTTTCAAATCTACAGAAAGCCACTCGCTAATTCCTAATTGTGAAGCTATATTCACAGCATTTTTTACTCTTAATTGTTGTTGCGCCTTTTCTGTAACCGAAATTTCATCGTTAGCCAATACCTCATATGAAGGAATATTAATTACAGATCCATTAACCTTAATTGCTTTATGATTAACTAATTGTCTTGCTTCAGCTCTCGTAACAGCAAAACCCATTCTATAGACCATGTTGTCTAGCCTTGTCTCTAATAATTTCAATAAATTCTCGCCTGTTGATCCTTTTCTCTTAGATGCTTTCTTGTAATAATTTCTGAATTGTTTTTCGAGAACTCCATACATTCTTCTTAATTTTTGCTTTTCTCTGAGCTGAATACCGTAATCCGATAATCTTTCTCTCCTTGAGCCCACCATTGAGCCAGGAATTGTATTTAATTTGCATTTGTTCTCTATAGGTTTTATACCACTTTTAAGAAAGAGGTCTGTTCCTTCCCTACGAGATAATTTACATTTGGGTCCTAAATACCTTGCCATAATTAATACCTCTAAACTCTCCTTTGTTTTGGTGGCCTGCAACCATTATGTGGGAGCGGTGTTACATCTTCGATAGAAATAATATTAAGCCCAAGCGCATTTAATGCTCTTAATGCAGAATCTCTACCCGGTCCCGGTCCCTTAACTTTTACGAGTATATCTTTTAGGCCGAACTCTTGGGCTTTTGTGCCTGCCTTTTCAGCTGCAACTTGAGCAGCAAAGGGCGTGCTTTTTCTTGAGCCCCTGAATCCAGAGCCTCCTGCTGTGGCCCATGCTATTGCATTTCCTGCTCTATCAGTAATTGTTATTATCGTGTTATTAAATGTCGCATGAATATGCGCTACACCCTCAATAACATTCTTCTTCGTCTTTTTCTTTTTACTAACTGCCATAAAAAATCCCTACTAAGCTCTCATAGGCTTCTTTGGGCCTTTTCTTGTCCTAGCATTAGTCTTACTTTTTTGTCCTCTAACAGGTAATCCTCGCCTATGTCTTATACCTCTGTAACACCCTAAATCCATTAATCTTTTAATATTAGTCGAAACTTCTCTCCTTAAATCACCCTCTACAACATAGTTATTGATTTCTGTTCTCAAGCTTTCAAGCTCTTGTTCAGTAAGGTCCATGACCTTTTTATCTGTAGAGATACCTAATTTGTTACAAAGAGCTATTGATAGTGAATTGCCTACACCATAAATGTATGTCAGAGAAACTCTTACATGCTTGTTATCGGGTATATTAATTCCTGCTATTCTAGCCATATTAGCCCTGCCTTTGTTTATGTCTAGGATCTTTACAAATTACTCGAACAACACCTTTCCTTCGAATGATTTTGCAATTCCTACAAATTTTTTTAACTGATGCTCTAACTTTCATTTTTTCAATTATTTATCTTATTTGCCCGCTTTTGCCGTAACTTTTTAAATTAGCTTTTTTCAAAAGCCCTTCATACTGCTTTGACATCATTAAGGCTTGCATTTGTGCCATAAAGTCCATTGTGACAACCACAATAATAAGTAGTGACGTTCCACCAAAGTAAAATGGTACGTTAAAGTACAAAATCATAAACTCTGGAAGTAAGCAGA
>CAZVRH010000005.1:0-52749 GCA_964629335.1 uncultured Woeseia sp. | reverse complement strand
CGGCATGGTCATCTCCAATCTGGATTGAGTCCGTTGGCGAATAATAGCTAGTGAGAAATTTAATATACAGGTAATATCTACAGAAATAAGATGGAAATAAGATTTACAGACAAAGACCTCGAATTCAGAGACGAAATAAGATCCTGGATTGAAAATGAGTACCCGAAACATATAAAAGAAAAACAAGAGCAAGGTGAATCATTAACCAAAGAGGAAGTGACAGAATTTCACAAGGCTCTCTCTGCCAAAGGTTGGTTGGGATATAACTGGCCCAGAGAATATGGAGGAACAGGTTGGACCTCTACACAAATATATATTTTTCAAAAAGAAATGGGCCTTGCAGGTTGCCCATCCATATTACCCTTTGGTGTGTCTATGGTCGGACCTGTTATTTACACTTTCGGCAATGACGACCAGAAGAAAAAATACTTACCGGATATATTAAATTTCAATACTTGGTGGTGCCAAGGTTATTCAGAACCTGGATCGGGTTCAGATTTAGCTTCATTAAGCACTAAGGCTGTTAGAGAAGGGGATCATTATGTAGTTAATGGCTCAAAAACATGGACCACACTTGCTCAACATGCTGATTGGATTTTTAATCTTGTTAGAACTGAAACCACAGAAAAAAGACAGGAAGGCATTTCCTTCCTTCTCATTGATATGAATACCCCAGGCGTTGAAGTTGAGCCAATTATTACCATCGATGGACGGCATGAAATAAACACGGTTTTTTTCAGCGATGTCAAAGTTCCAGTTGAAAATCTAATTGGTGAGGAAGGCAAGGGTTGGACGTATGCTAAATTTCTATTAGCGCATGAACGATTCGGTATAGCCGTTGTTGGCGCTGAGATACGAGAGTTGAACAAACTAAAACAGATCGTTTCAGAACTCGATAACCCCGATTTATCAAGGAAAGTTAAAGACGTGGAAATCGATCTTGCGGCTCTCGAGATTCTTGGTTTAAGGATGTTATCAGATATAGAAGCAAAAGGTCACCCGGGTCCTGAATCCTCTATTTTGAAAATTCGAGGCACCGAGATTCAACAACGACTGACTGAATTATTTGTAGAGGCCTCAGGAGAATACGCACTTATTTATCCTGGCCCGCAAGGGCATAATGAGCAGACTCTACCAGCAGGACCGAACCATACAGCCAAGTCGCTTTCTAAATATCTTAATTATCGTAAAACCTCAATTTACGGGGGCAGCAATGAAATTCAGAAAAATATAATCTCTAAGATGATATTAGGTCTCTAGTTATGGATTTAAATTTTTCAGACGAACAAGAAATGCTCAGAGAACAGATACAGAAGTTCTGTGAATCCGATTATTCTTTTGAAAAAAGAGAAGAGATCATTAAGTCGAGTGAAGGTTTTAGTAAAGAATTTTGGCAATTATTTTCAGAGCTGGGTTGGTTAGCTCTCCCGTTCAATGAAGACACAGGCGGCTTTGGTTACGGTCCGATTGAGCTTTCCATTTTATTTGAAGAATTTGGCAAGGCTCTAGTTGTTGAGCCTTATCTGAGTACCGTGATTCTCTCCGGTTACATCATTGATAATTCTTCTTTTGGTCATCGCATTGAGCTAGTTGAATCGATAATCTCCGGCAATAAACACGTATCTCTGGCCTACATCGAATCAAACCTAAGCGTTGATCATACCCATCCCCAGACCAGAGCTGTTGTTGAAGGCGATGAAATCATTATTAACGGCAAGAAATCATTGGTTCTCAATGGTGGCAATGCCGATGATTTAATTGTATTAGCAGATTATGAGGATGAAGCAGCCTTAATCTTGATTGATAAGCAACAACAGGGAATCTCGTCCAATGAATACCTCACCATTGATGGCCAAACGGCTGCAGAAATAAGCTTTAAGGATGTTAATGTTTCTCATGAAGCTATTATTGCAAAGGGCGATGAGGCCAAGGAACTCCTTAATGAGGCCATTAATCTTGCCACGCTTTGCATCTCTGCAGAAAGCGTTGGTTCGATGACTTCCTGCTATCTTAAAACTCTTGAATACACCAAGAGCAGAAAGCAATTTGGTCAACCCATCAGTAAATTCCAAGTGCTCCAGCACAGAATGGTGGATATGTTTATAGAAACTGAGATGTGTAAGTCGCTGTTATATAAAGCGATGCTTGAATGCGATGCTAATGAAGACAGCAAGACTAAGTCGGTATCAGCTCTTAAATACCGAATCGGTACCTCTGGAAAACTGGTTGCACAAGAAGCCGTCCAACTCCACGGCGCAATGGGTGTTAGCGATGAGATGTTAATTGGTCACTTTCTTAAGAAGTTGGTTGCTGTAGATGCCTTATTTGGTAATGCCGATTATCATTTGAATAAGTATTAGGCGTAACCCCCCAAAAAGAACGTGCTTGAATTTCTCACAATTGCATTGCTTCATCTATTTGCAGTAGCCAGCCCAGGTCCCGATTTTTTATTAGTCACCAGGCAATCTCTGAGATTTGGCAGGACAGTAGCCGTATGGTCGAGTGCAGGAATAGCTACAGGAATTATTTTCCATTCAATTATAGCGATCACGGGGGTTTCTCTAATTGTGTCTTCAAATCCCGAGCTGTTTGATTGGTTGAAGATCGGTGCAGCTGTGTATATTGCTTATCTGGGTTGTTTGTCGTTCTTTTCCAAACCAAAGGCATTGAATAAAAAGGACAGGGGGGATAACGAAAATTATTTAGGTTCGTATACTCTTGGGTTGATTACCAACATTCTTAATCCCAAAGCCATACTGTTTTTTGTAACCGTGTTTACGGCAGTGGTCAATGAATCAACCACAACTGTTTTGCTTAGTTTGTACGGTCTCTATATGTCGGTTACAACTTTTATTTGGTTTACAGGAATCTCGTATATTTTTTCCAATCAAACATTGACAACAAAATACGAGAACTTTATTCCTATATTTGAGAAAGTGATTGGAATAATATTAATACTTATTGCGATTCAACTTTTCTTATAGAGAGCGGGTTCTAGATGAATAAAGAATTTGAAAACTTTTTAAGTCGACTTGAGAAATCAAAGGACGATAGCAGAGTTCCTGCGACAAAGAAAAGACACAGTCAAGGTTATCGAACAGCCAGGGAAAATCTTGATGACTTAGTTGATGAAAATAGTTTTTTAGAGTTCGGTGAATTCGCTGTTGCAGCTCAGAGAACCAGGAGGGACTACGAAGAATTGCAGACAGAAACGCCAGCAGACGGAATAATTACCGGGTTGTGTAAAATCAATTCAAAATATCTAGCAGAAGATAGAGCACATGCGATAGCTATAGTTTACGATTATTCTGTTTTAGCGGGAACCCAAGGTTTTTTTCACCATCAAAAATTGGATCGAATTACTGAACAGGCTGAGAAATTTAGACTACCCATTGTAATTTTTACCGAAGGCGGCGGAGGTCGACCTGGTGATGTTGATGTGACTACGCAAATAGCAGGTCTTAATATCCCTTCATTTTCTACTTGGGCTCGATTATCAGGGCGATGTCTTAGAGTAGCGATTGCTAATGGGTATTGTTTTGCTGGAAATGCGGCTTTATTTGGGTGTTCTGATTTTAGGATTGCAACCCAGAATTCATGGATAGGAATGGCCGGACCAGCCATGATAGAAGGTGGAGGTTTAGGAATGTTTGACCCAAAAGAAATAGGACCATCTGAGATCCAGGAAAAAAATGGAGTGATTGATTATTTAGCAGCTGATGAGAAAGAAGCCACAGCAATAGCGAAGAAATTATTGTCCTATTTCCAAGGCCCAAGTGAAGAATTTTCTTTTGCTGATCAATCTAGACTTAAAGATATTATCCCGGAAGACAGGCGGTGGGCTTATCCGGTCAGAGAAATCATAGATCTGATTGCTGACACCGAAACGTTTCTTGAGATGAAAAAGAATTACGGGAGAAGCATAGTCACAGGGTTTATAAGAATTGAAGGCCAGCCCATGGCAATTCTCGCTAGCGATTGTCAACAATTAGGAGGTGCAGTTGATTCAGAAGCCTCAGAAAAAACAGCTGATTTTCTAACCATATGTAATGATCATTTGATACCTGTAGTAGCCTTAGTAGACACCCCAGGATTCATGGTGGGCCCTGACAGCGAAGAAGAGGGAGCAGTGAGAAGGATGGCCAGCTTATTTAAGGTAGGTTCAAGGTTAAAGGTTCCTCTTGTTGCTGTATTTCTAAGAAAAGGCTATGGTTTAGGCGCACAAGCCATGGTTGGTGGAAGTCTGCATGACCCTGTATACACCGTTGCTTGGCCAACTGCAGAATTTGGTGGAATGGGTCTTGAAGGTGCTGTAAAACTTGGGTTCAAAAAGGAGTTAGAGTCTGAAGCTGATGATCAAAAAAGAGAAGATTTATTTAATCAGCTCGTTGCTGAAGCTTATGAAAGAGGTAAAGCAATTGAGGCGGCTACACACCTAGAGATTGACGCTGTCATTGACCCTGAAGATACTAGATCTATAATTCACAAAGCTATAACTATGTCTTTAAGTATAAAAAGAGATTAAGCATGAACGATAAAAAATACACCTTATTAACTTGTATGGATGCCAGAATCGACCCAATAGCGATTTCAGGTTTTCAAGAATTTGAGGCATTTGTAATTAGAAATGCAGGTGGAAGAGCAACTCCAGAAGCTATAGAGTCCATGGTAGTCACAGCACAATTCTTTGGTTCCAAGGAATGGTGGGTCATCCATCATACTGATTGCCTCATGGGTCATATGCCCGAAGATGAAGTGTCTGGATTACCCGAGGCCATCAAAAATAATCTTTTTTCAGATCTCGAGGGAAGCGTTCGTGAAGATATAAATACAATTAAATCTCACAATTTAGTTCCCGACCATGTCTTAGTAAAAGGCTTTATCTATGATATAGAGCAACAACAGTTAATAAGTATTTTAGAATAAGAAACAAAATTATTTGTTGTGAGACTACCTATTTATCAAGTTGATGCTTTTACAAGTAAATTATTTGCTGGGAATCCAGCAGCAGTTATCCCGGTAGAACAAGATTTAACCGAAGAGGTTATGCAATCGATAGCCAATGAGAATAATTTATCAGAAACAGCTTTTGTAAACATTTCGAAAAAGCCATTCACAATTCGTTGGTTTACACCTGCCACCGAAGTTGATTTATGTGGCCACGCCACCTTAGCGTCAGCAAAAGTTTTATTTGAAAAACATTTAGATGATTCTGTAACCAACATTACCTTTGAATCAAAAAGTGGGGAATTGATAGCTACTAAGAAAGACGATCTGATCTATCTTGACTTTCCAGCAGATTCCCTTGAGGAGATTGCAGAGACAAGTTTTATTTTTGACTTGCTAGGAGCTCATCCTAAGGCAGTGTTTAAGGGTCGTGATGATTATTTAGCTATCTTTCAAACCGAGAAAAATATCAGAGAATTAAAACCTAATTTTATGGAGATCTCAAAAATCAACTCAAGAGGACTTATTGCTTCAGCCTCTGGAGACAATGTTGATTTTGTTTCACGGTGCTTTTTCCCTCAAACTGGAGTGGATGAGGATCCTGTGACCGGTTCTGCTCATACCACCATGATTCCTTACTGGAGTGAAGTCTTGTCTAAAGATATTTTGTTAGCGCATCAACTCTCAGAAAGAGGCGGTGTTTTGTATTGTGAAAATAAAGAAGACCGGGTCATGATTGGAGGAGAATCATTGATTTATTTAAGCGGTGAAATTTATCTGTGAAGCTAAATTTAAAATACATTTGATTTTTTGCTTTTTACTCTTTAATTTCAACTGTTCGAGTAAATTAATTCAAAGGGAGTAAATTATGCAAAAACTTATCCTATCTTTAATGGTATTAATGATATCTCCATTAACAGTCCAAGCTGACAATCATGCAATCCCAGGACCTGGTGAAGGAAGTTTTACCACATTGATGGTTCAGGCCCCAGATGTTTCAGCCTACATTGAATATTTAAACAATAATCCTGATCTATTTAGAGCATTCAACGCTACCGCTGCTGGTGTTTGTGTAACGAAGACAGGGCATGATTATCCTGGAGAAATGTTTGTTTGGAATGCTTTTTCTGATGTAACAGGTGCCATGGAAATAACCACCGCTTATGATCCGGATCAAGCACCAAAAAACTTAGCAAAGCTCAGAACCCCTAAGTACAGTCTTGCATGGAAGCCACTCAAGCCATTTGTTTTAAGCCCAGGGTTTGAAAGAGTCACGCGTGTAAAAATTAAACCTGAAAACGTCCCCGCTTATATTGCGGCAGCAACCAAACTCGAAGCTGCAATCAGAAGCGCAGGCCATGATTTCAATTTCGGTATTTTTCAACCTCTTGGCGGAGGTGTTCATGAAACAGGAACTTTCTTATTAAGAGGTATATCACCGAATGCTAGTGAAACCGGTAGACTGATAGATGATTTTTATGCAGGAGCGGCATGGGGGCAACTATACCTTAAGGCTAGCTCACTCATCGATGAAGTTGTGAGAGACACCTATGAAGAATGTCAGCAAATTTACACTGCTGAATAATAAGGTTTTTCAGCAACACAAAATATTATATTTGGAGAAGAATTAAATGAAAAAATTATACGGTTTGTTAACAATAGCTTTTCTACTGAGTCCCAGCGTTTATGCAAGCTCTCATATGCATTCGCACGATGACTCAGACCATAAGCATTATACAACTCAAGAAATCATAGACATCGCGATGTCTGCAGCCCCTGCAAACGTCAGTGGGAAAGCCACCATTATGGGTTCAGATGGAGCTATTTTAAAAGAGGGGAATAATGGATGGGTATGTATGCCGGGAAGCCCGCCCAATGAGAATGTTAATCCTATGTGTGTAGACCCAGCGTGGCAAAACTGGTTGCAGGAATACATGAAAGCAGTCAATGGGGATCCATATGAATACGATTCAGAATCTGCTTCGTTTGGCGTTTCCTACATGCTCGTTGGCGACATTGCTGTGGACAATAATGAACCCTTTAATCAGGATAAGAGTAAAGGCATCTGGGTGGCTGAACGCCCTCACTTGATGCTATTGTTACCTGCAAGCATGATGGATGACTTACCGACAGATCCGTATGCCGGTGGACCGTATGTTATGTGGGAAGGAAATGATTTTGTCCATGTCATGGTTCCGCTTGAGGTCACAGAGCCACTTAAATAGGCGATCTAAATGTTTTATTTCAAGAGAAGCGTTCTTATCAGTCTCGTTAGTCTCGGGTTTTTTATTTCTAATAGCTTGCCTGCCTCTACGATTGTTCACGCCGGCAAACTGATTAATGGTGAATCAGATACCGTGCAGTCAAAAGTGACCATCGTTATAGACGAGAATATTATTACTGATGTAATAAGGGGTTACAAAAACCCTAAAGAGGATGACACATACATCGACCTAAGGGAGCACACTGTACTTCCAGGGCTAATGGATATGCATGTGCATTTTGGAGGTGAGTATCAATCCAAAGCTGAGCGCCCGTCTAAAGTTGAAAAGGAGATGCAAGCCATTCTCGCAACACGTCATGCTTATGTTACTTTTATGTCTGGTTTTACAACTGTTCGGCAAGTGGGCGATAGCGGTATGGTCGCTATTAGTCTGAGAGACGCTATTAACCAAGGCAAAGTTGTTGGTCCACGAATACATACCTCTGGAAAAAGTTTAGCAACCACAGGCGGTCATGCCGATCCCACCAATGGGATGGCTGTCGATGATTATATCTACCCGTCTCCAGAGGATGGCGTGGTTAATGGCCCTTATGAAGTCTATACAGCTGTTCGACAAAGATATAAAGACGGAGCTGATGGTATAAAAATCACAGTCACTGGTGGCGTTTTAAGTGAGGCTAAATCTGGTGAGAATCCACAGTTCACTCAAGAGGAAGTGAACGCTGTCGTAAGTGCTGCTAAAGATTATGGAATGTGGGTAGCAGTGCATGCTCATGGGGCAGAAGGAATGAAGCGTGCCATTCGAGCTGGTGTTGATTCTATAGAGCACGGTACTTTCATGGATGAAGAAGCTATGGACTTGATGATTAAAAACGGGACTTATTATGTGCCAACGATTTCTGCTGGCGAGTTTGTAGCGGCTAAAGCTAGAATCGATAATTATTTTCCAGAAATTGTCAGACCTAAGGCAGCCAGTGTTGGCCCTCAAATTGCGGACACCTTTTCGAAAGCCTATAAAAAAGGGGTTAAAATAGCTTTCGGGACTGATGCCGGTGTCCAACCGCATGGCACAAATTGGGAAGAATTTGTTTTGATGGTTGAGAATGGGATGACAGAAATGGAAGCCATTCAATCGGCCACCATGACAACCGCAAAACTTTTGAGAATTGATGACAAGCTAGGATCCATAGAACCCGGTAAGGTAGCTGACATCATTGCAGTCCAAGGCAATCCTCTGGTGGATATTTCAGTGCTTCAAAATATTGCCTTGGTTATAAAAGACGGAAAAACCTACAAATAGGCTCAAACCATGATTACCGGACCGTTTGACTCTTTGAGAGAGTATATCCATGCTCTAGAATCCAACGGTCGACTCATCAGAATCAAAGCAATGGATCAAGATAAGTTCGAGGCCACTGGCTTTGCTTACAGGTTGGTTAAAGAATACGGCTACGATCTCGCTCCGCCGTTTCTAATTGAGAGAATCAAGATCAATAATCAATGGTTGAATGGTCCAGTGATAGGAAATCTGTTTGGTGGTTGGGATGCTGAAGCATTAATTTATGGACTAGATCAAATAGGCGAATCACAACTTATTTCTCGCAAAAGAACATTCAAACTGCTGAAGAAATTAAATCTAGATAATAACGGTTGGCCTAAGATGGCACCGGTAACCATTGATGAAAGAGGGGCACCGTGTAAAGAAAATATTCTATTGGGTGAAGCGGTTGATATTTTAGGGTTTCCTTGGTTGCAAACAAACCCTGCAGATGCTGGAAGATACATTAATGCAGCCACCATATTTATTGAAGATGAAAAACTTGGAAGAAATGTAGCAACCTATCGTTGTCAGGTTAAGGGCAAAAATAAAATTGGTTTCAATGCTGAAATTAAACAGGATGCTTGGAGTTTTTTGACCGAGATGAAGAAGAGAGGGCAAACAACTGCAGCTGTAGCCATTGCGAATGGAGTGGACCCTATTACATTCACAGTCGGAGCATCAAAGATTGCCAAATTAGGCGAGGATGAATTGGAGTATGCAGGTGGCATAAGAGGTAAGCCTGTCGAAATGGTCAAATGTGAGACCAACAATATTTTGGTTCCGGCCCACTCTGAGGTTGTTTTAGAAGGAGAAATTCCTCTCGACCAGATGGAGGAGGAAGGACCGTATGGAGAAATGTATGGATTTATGGGTTTAAAGAAACATGAGAATTTTTATATGGAAATTAAAGCCATCACTCACAGAACTGACCCATGGATAGTTAATTCTTTTGCAGGGGTCACTAAGATATCTCCGAGCATTCTGCAAACTGTGGGTAATTTTATAACTTATAAGACTTTGATTCCTAATTTGATCGATGTTTATCGACCTGCAGAAAGCACAGGCATCCTCACTGCTAGTATCAAAAAGGATAGAGCAGGACAAGGTTTGGAGGCCGGTAAAATCTTAGCTGAAAAAGATTTCTTTGCGAAAATGATCATTGTGGTCGATGAAGATGTTGATGTCTATGACAAAGGAGAAATATTCCAAGCCTTAGGTACGCGCTGGCAACCTTACCCAGCATCCGAGATTATTGAGAAAATGAGAGGCATGCCTTTAGATGCAAGTGCTCCTGAGCGTTTCAGTACCAGTAAAATCATCATAGATGCAACTCGACAGCTAAAAGACGAAGGCGGGCCATCTATTTGGCCAGATATTTCCAAAGTCATGCTAGAAGAAATGAGCCCAGAGACCAGTAAGTTAGTTGATAAAAATTGGTTAAAATACTTTGAAGACAGTAATGACTAATAACCATAAAATTCATTTAATAGGTGTTCCAGGATCTCCTTACACTAGAAAAATGTTAGCTTTACTGAGGTTTAGGCATATCAACCATCTTGTCACTTGGGGTCAACCGCTCAATATTCTTAAGAAAAATAACATTGAGCCACCCAAGCCTGTTTTGTTGCCAGTTTGTTTATTTGAAGGGGATGAGGGTGTTATAGCAAAATGCGACTCAACCCCAATTATCAGAGATCTTGAAAATGACTTTACTGAAAGAAGTGTCATTCCGAGCAATCCGGTACTTAGTTTTTTAAACTATCTTATTGAAGATTTTGCAGACGAATGGGTAACAAAATATATGTTTCATTACAGATGGCATTTCAAGAAAGATATAAACAATGCTGGTGATTGGCTGCCTTTTTTGTATGGAACTAATGTTGATCAGGAAACTTATTCAACCTTCAGAGATTATATTGTAAATGCACAAACTAGTAGATTATGGGTTGTTGGATCCAATGAGACCACTGCCCCAATTATTGAAGCAAGTTTTCTCAGAATCTTAGGTATCCTAGAAAAAATATTAGCAAAACAATCTTTTCTGTTTGGTGATCGTCCATCATCTGCTGATTTTGGAATATTTGGACAACTGACACAATTAGTCAATGTTGATCCTACCTCACGAGCTCTTGCAGAGAAGCAATCAATGAGAACAGTTGCCTGGGTAGATCTCATGGAGGATCTTAGTGGTATCTCAGATAATACACAATGGATGAAACCTGAGAGTGTGCAACCAATTTTAAATGATTTATTGATCGAGATAGGTAAAACATACGTCCCTGCCATGTTGGCAAATGCTGAAGCTATATCAGCAAATCAGGACACATGGAGTAATCAAATTTGCGGATCAGACTGGAGCCAGAAAACCTTTCCTTATCAAGCCAAGTGCCTCAACTGGGTCAGAGAAGAATTTAATCGGTTAAATCAAGAAGATAAAGATCTTGCAGTGTCTTTATTAAAAAATACAGGCTGTGAGAACCTTTTCAAGGAGTGAAATAGTGAAAGCATTAAGAACGCCTAATAAATATTTTAAAAACATTAAAGATTATCCTTTCGAGCCAGTTTATACATCCATTCAAACCAAAGATGGAACAGAGATTAGGGTGCATCATATTGATGAAGGCCCAAGAAATGGGCCTATACTTTTAGCAATGCATGGCCAACCAGTTTGGAGCTACCTTTATGCAAGAATGATCCCATTCTTAACTTCTGCTGGGATCAGGGTGATTGCTCCGGATTTACCGGGTTATGGAAAATCTGACAAACCTGCTGCGAGAGAGGACTATACGTATCAGAGACAAGTTGATTGGATGGGCCAATGGTTGACTGAGAACGACCTGTCTGAAATTACTTTTTTTGGCCAAGACTGGGGAGGACTCATTGGCCTTAGAATGGTTGCCCAAGATCCAGATCGATTCATTAAGGTCTCTGTTGGAAATACAGGTCTACCCTATAATCCTGATGTTCCGCAAGAAGTCATCGATCAAATTAAAGCTTTTAGGGAAAGCGATGAAAAATTAACCATGATGGGCATGATAAAACAAATCAGAAAGATGGATGGTAAGAGCTTTTCGGAAGAGAGGTCTTGGAAAACTCATCCTGCCCTTAAGTTCATGTATTGGCAGAAGTTTTGTTGGGATACAGAAAATTTACCGATCGGTCTCGTGAACTCTTTTTCTATGGAGAAGCGATCAAAAATATCTTTATCCTCTGAATATTTTTTCCATAGAATGGGTCTGGACCGCTTATCGCCATTTACTTCCGATTTGGTGAAAGCATATGAGGCTCCCTTTCCGGATGCTTCCTACAAAATGGGACCAAGAGCAATGCCTAGTCAGGTCCCAATTATTCCTGATGCATCACTGGAGGCACAGAGAGAAGCGAGAGAGTTTTTTGCAACATCAAATAAACCATTTTTATCAGTATTTGCCGGGAATGATCCTGTGACGAATGGCATTGAGAGGGATGTATTAAAAATGGCACCTAATGCAAAAAGTGCTCCACATATTGGAGGTGGGCATTTTTATCAGTGGACTAGACCCAAGCAATTATCTAAGATTTTAATAGATTTTATTAAGGAGCAGTTATGAAAGTGGAAAACAAATTAAGACCAAATGCTAAACAAATGGCTGGATTTCTACTGGGCGATACAAAAACAGCTATCCACATGGTTAATTTATTAAAGTTTAAAGATAAGGCCGAGTATAAAGATGGGCGGCAAACTGACTTAACTGGAAAAGAGGCTTACCAAATATACGGAAAAGAAGTGCAAGAGCATCTTCGGAAAGTGGGTGCAAAAATGATATTTAGTGGAGAAGTGAGTCGATTAATGCTTGGAGAAGTTGAAGAGCTTTGGGATATGATTGCCATCGCGGAATATCCAAGCAGAAAAGCAATGCGATCCATGATTATGGATAAGGAGTATCAAAAAATTGAAGAGCATCGAAGTGCGGGCTTAGCAGGTCAACTAAATATAGAGACTAAGCCAAACCATTGAAATCATTAAAATACATAACAGTTAGTGTAATTGTAATTCTTGGGATAACTATTGCCGTATTGATCAGAGTCCCTGAGGTTCAGGATAAACTTATGGAAAATGCCGTTGAGGGTTTGTTGGCTGTTCCCATGGTACTTCCTGAGGATTCATTAACAGCGGTTGTTTGTGGTTCTCGTTCTCCGATTCCATCTCCAGGCAGGGCAGAGGCATGTATTTTGATAAAAGCAGGTGAACATCATTTTATCGTCGACAGCGGTGACGGAAGCGTTGCCAATCTTAGGAACTGGAGAATCCCTCTAAGCAACCCAAAGGTATTGCTTACACATCTTCATTCAGACCACATTGCTGATCTAAATGATTTGCATCAGCACACTTGGATCGCTCAATCGAGAGCAAAAAAATTAGACGTCTATGGACCCGAAGGTGTCGATCTTTTAACTAAAGGCTTTGAAGAGGCGTATCAAGCTGATTATCTATTTAGAAATGAACATCACGGGGATGAAGTAGCGCCATTAGATGTTGCAGGATTTGATCCTCATCCAATCGATTTATTGAAACCTGTGATCATAGATGAAGATGATTTAAAAGTTACTGCATTTGCTGTCGCTCATGATCCTGTTAAGCCGGCACTAGGATTTCGCTTTGATTACAAGGGGAGATCTATTGTTATTAGTGGGGACACTAAATACAGTGAAAATCTCATCCAAGCAGCAAATGAGGCCGACGTTTTATTTCATGAAGCTCAAGCAAACCATATTTTAAAAATCATGGAAGACATTTCAAACAGGTTGGGCATGCCCCTGAGAGCCAAGATCTTTAAAGATATTTTGAGCTATCACACCACGCCTGAAGAAGCTGCCAGAATAGCTAATTTAGCTAAGGTTGATCACTTGATATTTTATCATCTCATTCCAGCCCCAATAAATAATTTGGCCAGTAGGATTTTTCTTCGAGGCGTGAATAAAATAAGAGAAGAATGGACGATCTCTGAAGATGGAACCATGGTCAGTTTACCATTAGGCAGCAAGGCCATCATTCTTTCAAAGATTGATTAAATTGCAACCAACTCATGAATATTTTATGGAGCTTGCTCTTGAACAAGCACAACGAGCAGAAATTGCTGGAGAGGTACCCGTCGGGGCAGTTTTTGTTAGCGACGATCAGGTTATAGCAACTTCAGGCAATGAAACCATTGGCTTGAAGGATCCAACAGCTCATGCAGAAATATTAGTTCTCAGACAAGCTGCTCAAGTCAAGGGTAATTATCGTCTTGGGGGTTCGATTTATGTCACTCTTGAACCCTGTATTATGTGCATGGGAGCTTTGATACAGGCAAGAATAGAACATCTAATATTTGGAGCTTATGATAAAAGAGCCGGAGCGGCAGGAACAATTTATGATTTTTCAGACGCATCTCACCTAAACCATAGATTTGAGGTTTCTGGAGGTTTGTTAGAAATAAAGTGCCTAACTTTACTCCAAGATTTTTTTCAAGCTCGGCGTTAAATCGATCCAGTCGTCAGTCACTAAACTTATTTAAAAAAGCTAAAAAGGAGGCTGCTTCACCGTTAGTATTGATTTTACCTGTCGTTATAGCAATGATGGGATTTCGAATACCTGAAAGCATTTCTTTAAAGATTTGATCGTCTGATTCTACCTGAATATCACAATCAGCTGTTAGGGAGGCTATCTCAGCAATACTGTTTCGAAGCGTTATTGACTTTTGAACACCGGATGAGAAGCTAAAACACACTCGAAACTCTCCTGGCTGAATTTTTTCAGGGTTTAACCTCACTGCTAAAATATCAAAGAACATATCCATAGAAATTTCTTTTAAAAGAGATTCTGTTTGTGGAAGCAATGAGCCTTGCTGGTACTTTGGATCTAATTCATAAGCAGCACTTAGAAAATAATTTCTTTTATTGGGATTTGAAGATTGTTCGCCTATATATTGAGCAGCTTGTGCCCTGAGTTTATGGGTTTCTTCAGATCTAAAATTAAGAGCAATCAGTCTATCACTGAGTTGCAATGCCCATTGCATATCATAGTTTTTTACAGCATTTATAAGTTCTGAAAATAAAGCATCTTGTCCACCGGCTAGCCTGGCTAATCTTTCTGCTTCTTCTTTTCTAGACAAGGGATCTAAATCTGAGATATTGCCATTAAACCAACCTAAGTAACCATTAAATATGCTTTTTACTGACCATCGTACTGTGCCATAGAATTCAGCAATAAATGGAGAATTAGCCACATTGTCTGGTAATTGAATTAATTCGATAATCTGATCTGGGTATAACCCTTTATTCATTAATCTAATAGTTTGATCATGAACGTATTGAATAGCATCCCTATAAAGAGTCAGAGTTTGAAGAACCTCCGGCCCCGATAAGGGTCTAGTATGACTTGGAAAAAGATATTCAGGGTTGAATGAACGCATATGGTCCAAGCTTTGAATCCAGCCTTTAACATCACGATGGGTGGTTCCTCTTATCGTGTATAGGTTTGGGAACGTTCTATATAAATTGTCACCCGGCATTAAAGCTTTTTTCTGAGGCAACCAAACAAATAATTGATCGTTGGTTTCTCCAGGTGCGTGATAGAGTTCAATGTCTATGCCTGCAATGGTTAGTTTGAGTTCTTCTTTAAAGGTGATGTTTGGCTTGATATATCCAACCGGGCTTTGAGAGACACCAAGGTACGGTCCAATACCAACGTTGATAACGTCCTCATCTCCTAACTCAGTGCCGAACATTCTGGTGCTTCTTTTGGAAATAATCGGATTTAAGATCCCCATGATTCGTTCAACATAATAATCCGTTGATTCATGTGCAATGACATCGGGTTTCTCTTCAAATAAGTTGTAATAATAAGCAGCCCCAAAAGTATGGTCACCATGGTTGTGAGTGTAAATAATGGCCTTAATGGGCTTAGAGTTTATTTTTTTAAACTGTTTGTAAACGAGCTCAGCTTCAAAAGTGCTATCTGAAGCATCAATAATTATGTTGGCATTATCTCCCTCAACCATGATCGAATTTGCGATTCCGTAACCCACAGCCATATGGATACCGTTTCCATAAGAATAGATATTGGGTTCAAATTCCTGACTATGTTCTACGAGCTTTTCAACTGATAAAGAGGTTTGTGTTGAGAGTTGTTTGTCGGAATCCTCTCCGCAGGACATGATCGTTAGAATCAGGACAAAACAAGTTAGTCTTTTGATGTGTGTTTTTAACATAATTACCAGTCCTTCGATTTTAATCTTATTTTGAAGGCTTTAAAACTTAATACTTGAAGCTATGAAAACAACTTATCGTCTAGTGGATAAGGCAATCTGTTCGAAGTCGATATTTTTAAACTCAAATCTACCCCCTGGAGTTAATGAATTTGCAACTTGATTCCTCCAGTCATAGTGCAATCCCATATTGCCTGATACGGGCTGACTAATCTTGAATATTACAGTATAGGACTCATTAACATTTCCAGGTAATTTGATATTTTGTGCGTAGTGAAAATTGTCTGACATGTTTAAATGCGGGGTGAGTTCTACATTAGATGATTCTTTTGAGTTCTCGTTAATGATTTCTGCAGTAACTTCGAGATAGGCGACATGCCCTCCGATTGGAGATCCTGACGGCGCATTTGAGGACCAATTGGCTAGGACTTCTATATGAACGTCCGTCGCATATTCACCTAAATAATATTTTGCTGGAGTGACATCATCTTTGATGCCTCCCTCAAATATTAAGTCAATTCCTGGCTCTATTGACGATTGACCAATAATCAGTTCAGGCAATGAGTTGGCTTGTGTTACCGTAAACATAATTAGAACAGCAGTCAGGTAGTGATATATTTTCATTTTCAATTATTTTCGACTTTTAATTCGTAAGGTAAAAAATTCCCAATAAAATAAGTATGGTTGAGATAGTTCCTTTAATAATAAAAAACCAAATCGATCCTTTTACCGTGTAGCCCAGAATCTTTTTTTTATTTGTTTTTATTTTATTTAAGAATTTCAAGAGTTCTCTAGCATACTATAAAGTTACATAATAATGATAATCATTATCATTTCAATTGTTTTCTTACACATTAAAATATCGAATTGTAATAATAACCATATGATTCAAATTCTGAGTTATAATTCGTCAATAATTCGTTGTTAGATTAATCAATTAAATGGCATCAAAAAAACTATATAAAGTTACTTTTAGTAATCAGGGTAAGCTGTATGAGATTTATGCTAAAAGTATAGCCAACAGCAATCTTCTTGGTTTTATAGAAATAGAATCTCTTGTTTTTGGAGAAAAGACATCGCTGGTAGTGGATCCCTCGGAAGAAAAAATAAAAACTGAATTCGAAGGTGTGAATCGAACCTATTTGCCGATGCATTCTGTTTTAAGAATTGATGAAGTCGACAAGCAGGGTGTTAGCAAAGTCAGTAAAGCTGAAGGCGATAATGTGACACAATTGCCAAATACAGTCTTTGTTCCAGATGATAACTCTAAGACTTAGTTTTTTATCTGGAGTGAAAGATGATCACCATTGAAGGCCCTCCATCTCACTCACCGTTCAGACTCCATCAACTTCTAATTGAATTACAAAATCTAGACCCCGGCATTACTTCATTAGGGGCGAGGTATATTCATTTTATTGACAATATTACAACCCTCAATGAGCAAGAGATCCAGATTCTCAATTCACTGCTAACCTATGGACCGGATTGGGAGCTAGGGCCAGATCAAGGCGATAAGGTTCTTGTCATTCCAAGATTAGGTACCACTTCACCGTGGTCAAGCAAATCGACGGACATTGCTCACAGTTCAGGATTAGGAAACATTAAACAAATAGAGCGAGGTCTAATGTTCACTTTAGTGTCTTTATCAAAAGATCAGGAAACAAGAAATCAGTGTATCTCTAAACTCTACGATCGAATGACTCAACAGGTGTTGCCTGAAAGTGAGCAGCCTGACTTGATTTTCCAAACAGAAAAACCAGTCGCACATGCTGCGATTCCTATTTTATCCGAAGGTCAAGCCGCGTTAGAAAAAGCGAATACGAATTTAGGTTTAGCTTTAAATAATCAAGAAATTCACTATCTGTTAGAGCAATTTCAAAATTTAGGAAGGGACCCGACGGATGCAGAGTTAATGATGTTTGCACAGGCTAATTCAGAACATTGCAGACATAAAGTCTTTAATGCCGAATGGACCATAGATGGAAACAAAGAAGAATCGAGCCTGTTCGATATGATTAAAGACACGTATAAGTCAAATCCAAACGGCGTATTGTCTGCTTATAAGGATAATGCGGCAGTCATGCAAGGCGGAGAAGGGCGTTGGTTCATGCCCTCCAATACGGGACAAAGTTACTCCTATGTCAAAGATAATATTCATACGATGATGAAAGTTGAAACACATAATCACCCAACAGCAATTTCGCCCTACCCGGGGGCGGCCACAGGTTCCGGTGGTGAAATCAGAGATGAGGCCGCCACGGGAAGAGGAGGAAGTCCTAAGGCCGGTTTAACTGGTTTTTCAGTTTCACATCTAAGAATTCCCAATGATATACAATCCTGGGAGAAAACCATCGGTAAACCTGATCGGATAGCGTCAGCGTTGGACATTATGCTGGAAGGGCCGATCGGCGGCGCATCATTTAATAATGAGTTTGGGAGACCAAATATTTTCGGGTATTTTAGAACCTTTGAGTCGCCTAAAGATCAGAGCCAAACCAAGTCTTGGGGGTACCATAAACCCATTATGATTGTCGGCGGTATGGGCAATATCTCTGAGTCTTCTGTCCAAAAAAGGGACACCAAAAAAGGGTCTTTGATTATCGTGCTGGGTGGGCCTGCTATGCTTATCGGTTTAGGCGGCGGATCTGCTTCATCACTAAATGCAGGCGCAAGCAATGAAGATCTTGATTTCGCTTCCGTGCAAAGAGGCAATGCTGAGTTAGAACGACGAGTTCAAGAAGTGATTAACCGATGTTTCTCTCTAACACTCGATGAAGCACATGAGTCCAACAACCCTATTATCTTAATTCACGACGTTGGTGCTGGAGGGCTCTCCAATGCTGTCCCTGAAATCATTGATCACAGTAAAATGTCGGCTGATTTAGAGTTGAGAAAGATACTCAATGCAGAACCTGGGATGTCTCCTCTTGAAATTTGGTGCAATGAAGCACAAGAGCGTTATGTGTTATCTATCGACCCAGACAATCTAGAACTTTTTGATCAAATTTGCCAAAGAGAGCGATGCCCTTATAGTGTGATTGGAACCGTGAACACTCACGGCTATTTGAGACTTAAAGATGATCAGTTTAATAATTTTCCAATCGACATGCCGATGGAAGTCTTATTCGGCAACCCACCCAAAACTGAACTGGCAATTTCTACGCAATCCTCAGAAGTCGATTGTCAGACATTGGATGGGATTGACATTGAGGATGCTTGTAAAAAAATTCTCCGATTTCCAACGGTTGCAGACAAAACATTTTTAATCCATATCGGGGATCGAACAGTAGGTGGATTGGTTTCTCAAGATCAGTTTATTGGTCCTTGGCAAGTACCGGTGAGCGATGTAGGGGTAACCTTGAGAGACCATTATTCATCGATGGGGGAAGCTATGTCCATGGGAGAGAGAACCCCTGTTGCGACGATTAATCCATCAGCATCAGGCCGGTTGGCAGTGGCCGAAGCAATAACGAATATTCTCTCTGCTTCCATCAAAGAGATTTCAGATGTTAAATTTTCAGCGAATTGGATGTCATCCATTCAAACGGATGCTCAAAAACAAGCCTTATTTGAAACAGTCAGAGCAGTGACCATTGATTTTTGTAGCCAAATAGGGTTGACCATACCGGTTGGCAAGGATTCATTGTCTATGCAGACGACATGGACAGCAGACGATCAAGAGAATCAAGTGACCGCTCCGTTGTCGCTTATTATTTCAGCATTTGCTCAAGTTGATGATGTCAATAAAACAATTACCCCTCAATTAAAAAGACAAGGCGACAGCTTGTTGTTACTTATTGATTTAGGAAAAGGGAATAATAGATTGGGAGCTTCTTGTCTCGCTCAAATTTATAATCGATCACTCGGGGAGTCACCTGACATTGATAACCCAGGTTTATTAAAGACATTCTTTGACGCCATCACAGACTTAAAAGCTAGAAACACTATACTTGCTTATCATGATCGATCAGACGGCGGGTTGTTTGCTACTGTTACAGAAATGGCATTTGCTGGGAATACTGGAGTGAGTGTTCATTTAAAGACAGGCACAATAGATGAAACTCTGTCATTGCTTTTTTCCGAAGAGATCGGTGCAGTTTTGGAAATTGACGAAAATAATCTAGAGACTGTGATGAATGTTTTACAGGAATACTCGCTCGAAGGGTTAGCATCAATCATTGGTAGAACCCAGGAGTCTAAGCAGATTAGTTTGGAAACAGATCATGGATTTTCTTCGACGTTTACCTTGAGAGAATTAAGACAATCTTGGTCAGAGCTATCTTTTAGAATGCAATCTCTTCGAGATAACCCTGAAACAGCTAAGGAAGCGTTTGAAGCAACGCTAGATGTAAGTGATCCAGGGATTACGGCAAAAATTACTTTTACCCAGAGAAATCCTGACCAATCGATTCGCCGCAAAGACAAAAGACCCAAAATAGCTGTGCTAAGAGAACAGGGAGTAAACAGTCACGTTGAGATGGCTGTGGCCTTCCATAAAGCAGGTTTTGAAGCTATTGATGTGCACATGACAGATATTATTGACGGTCAGAACGGATTGGATGATTTCCAAGGTTTGGTAGCCTGCGGCGGGTTTTCTTATGGTGATGTTTTAGGTGCAGGGGGAGGTTGGGCTAAGTCTATTCTATATAACCCTATAGCACGAAAGCATTTTGAAGATTTCTTCAATCATACGGAGACCTTTACTTTAGGAGTGTGTAACGGCTGTCAAATGCTGTCTCAATTAAAAGGTATTATTCCAGGAGCAGATCATTGGCCACAATTTGTTAAAAATCTCTCGGAACAATTTGAAGCCAGATTGAGTCTCGTAGAGATTACCAAAAGCTCTTCATTGTTCTTAGAGAATATGGAAGGATCAATTCTACCAATAGCCACTTCTCACGGTGAGGGTCGAACCCAGTATCATGGAAGCGATGATAAAGAAGCGTTAGAACAGCATCGTCAAATTTCACTTAGATACGTGGATAATTATGGCCACCCTGCTCAATCGTATCCGTTCAATCCGAACGGTTCAGAAGACGGTCTAGCAGGGTTTTGCTCAAAGGACGGACGAGTCACTATCATTATGCCACATCCTGAAAGAGTCATAAGAAAGCAGCAACATTCATGGTGTCCTCCGGAATGGGCTGAAGACGGACCTTGGCTACAAATTTTTCATAATGCCAGAGAATGGGTCGGGTAATTTTTCCCTATTTTGCAAAAACAATCGATCTATTCAATTTATCTAAGTAGAATTTGCATACTTAATCTTGAAAATAATTAATATGAGTATAGAGAAAACAATTTATGATCTTGATCCTGATTTAGCCAAAGCAGTAGCGCAGGAACAAAAAAGACAAGAAGAGCATATAGAGCTTATTGCTTCAGAGAATTACACCACACGATTAGTGATGGAGTTACAAGGTTCAGTATTAACCAATAAATATGCTGAAGGCTATCCTGGAAAACGCTATTACGGTGGATGCGAACATGTCGATGAAGCTGAAACCCTAGCTATTGAAAGAGCGAAACAGCTCTTCAGTGCAGATTATGCTAATGTTCAGCCACATTCTGGGTCACAGGCAAATATGGCGGTCTATATGTCTTTATTAGAACCTGGGGATACTATTCTTGGTATGAGCCTGTCCGATGGGGGGCATTTAACCCATGGTGCCAAGGTTAATTTTTCAGGAAAACTCTATCGTGTTATTGCGTACGGTCTAGATCCTAACAGTGGCGAGATCGATTACAACCAGGTTGCAAGCTTAGCAAAACAGCATTCACCAAAAATGATTGTGGCTGGATTTTCAGCTTATTCTAGAATTGCTGATTGGAAAAAATTTAGAGAAATAGCGGACTCTGTGGGTGCATACTTAATGGTTGATATGGCTCATATAGCAGGATTAGTTGCTGCAAATTGCTACCCAAATCCCGTTCCGATAGCCGATGTTACCACCTCAACAACACACAAAACTTTGAGAGGTCCCAGAGGAGGAATAATCTTGGCCAGAGAAGACCAGGAAATTCAAACAGCTATTAACAAACAGGTTTTCCCCGGAACTCAAGGCGGTCCTTTAATGCATGTAATTGCTGCCAAGGCTCATACTTTTCTTGAGGCAATGAAACCAGAATTCAAGGACTATCAAAGGCAGGTTATTGATAATGCACAATTGATGGCTCAATCGCTCCAAGGTTTAGGCTACGATATCGTTTCTGGAGGAACTGATTGCCATTTATTTTTGGTTGATCTAACCAAGCAGAATATCAAAGGGTCCGATGCTGAAACCGCCCTAGGGGAAGCCAATATCACCCTGAATAAGAATTCTGTGCCTAATGATACACGATCGCCCATGGTTACCAGTGGCCTTAGAATAGGAACACCGGCAATCACGACACGCGGTTTTGGCAAAAACGAAATTGTATTACTTGTGGAAATGATTGATTCAATACTGAGAAATATTGACGACCCATCATCGATTGCCTCAGTGAAAGCTAATGTTAAAAAGCTGTGTGAGAGATTTCCAGTTTATATATCCTGATTAATTATGTTCTGCCCTTTTTGCGGTAATCAAGAAACCAAAGTTGTGGATTCACGATTGGCTGGTGATGGTTATCAAATTAGAAGAAGACGTGAGTGCATAAAATGTGCAGAAAGATTCACCACCTTTGAATCCGCAGAGCTGGTATTACCAAAACTGATTAAAAGAGATAAATCAAGAGAACCGTTTAACGAAACAAAGTTAAGAAACGGTATCCTGACTGCCACTGAAAAGAGACCCATCAGTATAGAGACGATAGAAGAGCTTATCTCTAGAGTGGTCAGACAAGTCCAGAAATTGGGAGAAAGAGAAATCCAATCCCGAGCATTGGGCGACATTGTGATGAAGGAATTAAGAGAGATCGATGAAATAGCTTTTGTTCGTTATGCATCGGTCTATAGACGATTTCAAGATATCGAAGAATTTGAAAAAGAAATTGAAACACTCAGAGACACCCCCACAGAATCAGACGTGCGATCTCAGATTTCCATCTTTGCTGATGAGGATGAAGAATAGTGAATAACCATGAAACAATGATGCAATCAGCGATCGATCTGGCAAAGAATGGGATGTTTAGTTGTAAACCGAACCCAAGAGTTGGTTGCGTTATAGCCAAGGACAATAAAATTATTGGCCAAGGTTGGCATCAAAAAACAGGCGAAGATCATGCCGAAGTGAAGGCCATCAAAGATGCCGGAGATAATACAAAAGGAGCAACCGCTTATATCTCCTTAGAGCCATGCACTCACCAGGGCAAAACACCTCCTTGTGTTCATGCCTTGATAAAAGCTCAGGTTAGTGAGGTTATCTTTGCGATGGTTGATCCTAATCCTGAGGTTTCAGGGCAAAGTATTCAACTCTTAGAAGACGCAGGAGTTAAAGCTTCATCAGGCTTGTTAGAGCATGAAGCTAGGGAACTTAATATTGGTTTTTGTCAGCGTATGTCGATTGGTAGACCTTATCTAAGAACTAAAATTGGCGCCAGTATTGATGGGCAAATTGCTCTAAACAACGGAAACAGTCAATGGATTACTAGCAAGGAGTCCCGACAGGATGTCCAACAATGGAGGGCGAGAAGTTGTGCTGTTCTTACTTCAGCTTCGACGGTATTAATAGATAACCCTTCAATGAATGTAAGGCTCCCCAATTTTTTTGATGAAGATCAACCTGCCAGATTTATTATTGATAGTCAGCTAAAAACTCAAGGCAGTGAAAGGATATTCGAGTTAATGGGCGACAACTTTATTTACACTTTAAACAACAATGAAGTAAAAAGAGCAGTAGACAACCTATTATTTCTTGAAGGAGAAAATGGGCATGTGAACTTGGAGGATGTCGTGATTGACTTGGGCAAGAAAGAATATAATGAAGTTTTAATTGAGGCAGGACCGGGGCTTAACGGAGCTTTGCTGGAACAAGGCTTGATCGATGAAATTATTGTTTATCTTGCTCCCTCCATAATGGGAAGCTCGTCTAAAGGCATGTTCGAGTTACCGATGTTTGATCAATTATCACAAGCTTTTAATTTTTATTTCGAATCCGTTGACCAAGTTGGCCCGGATCTTAGAGTGATGTTGAGAAATTAGCAGTGGTCTATTGGAATTATAGCTATTGACGACCTTATAGAATTTGTTATGTTAGCCAGACATACCGAAGGGAACGTAAAGAAAAGAATAGAAAAAGCATGAACAAAACAGATCAAGAAAACGTTAATATTGCACCGATCGAGCAGATTATTCACGATCTAAGCTCAGGCAAAATGGTCATTATTCTGGATGATGAGAATCGAGAAAATGAAGGCGATCTTATGATTGCTGCTGACAAAGTGAGCTCAGAGGATATCAATTTTATGACTCACAATTGCAGAGGTTTAATTTGCCTCACTTTGACACAAAGCAAGTGCAATGAACTGCGTTTACCTCTCATGGTGACCCACAATGCGGGTTTAGAGTCCACCAAGTTTACTGTGTCAATAGATGCATCAGTAGGTATTACAACAGGTAGTTCAGTTCAAGATAGAACGAGGACAGTAAAGGCAGCAACTGCCCCCAATGCAAAGCCTGAAGACATAACACAACCAGGACATATTTTTCCATTGATGGCTGATCCAAGGGGGGTATTGAACAGAGCAGGACACACGGAAGCAGGGTGCGATTTGACAAGACTTGCTGGGCTCACATCAGCAGCGGTTATTGCAGAAATCTTAAACGAGGATGGCACCATGGCAAGAAGACCTGAATTGATGAAGTTTTCGAGAAAACATCAGATCAACATTGGCACCATAGCTGATTTAATTCAATACCGTATTGTAAATGAGCAACCCGTTAAGAATTCAGCATCCAGCTAGAAAGATTGACGAATGACAGTTTTGAGTTTTAGGTATAAGAATGAAGTTAATAAGAAGACCTAAGACGGATGACCCATTGTTCAACAACGGTTCCGTTATAACTATTGGCATCTTTGATGGAGTCCATTTGGGCCACCAGGCTTTAATTAAAAAACTTAAGCAGAAATCATTGCAGATGGAACTTCCATCCATAGTGTTTAGTTTTGAACCAACGCCGAATGATTATTTTTTTAAAAAACAAAATAAAAAACTGACCTCATTAAGAGATAAATACAGATTGATTGATAAATATAAGATTGATTATCTCTACTGCCCACCTTTTGATTCAACAATGGAGAACTTATCTCCGAATCAATTTATAAAAAAACATCTGATTGATTTGTTCAGTCCCCGGTACCTGATTATTGGGGATGATTTTAGATTTGCGAAAGACAGGAAAGGTTCTGTCAAAGATCTTGTGGTTTCAGGAGAGTCAAATAATTTTGAAGTCGAACAGATCGATAGTATCAGTCACCACAGGACTAGAATTTCGAGCAGCCTAATCAGAGACTCTTTATGTAATTCTAATCTTGAGCTCGTAAGTCAAATGTTGGGAAGGAATTATTCATTAACAGGCCGTGTTATCCATGGCCAAAGGCTTGGCGGGTCATTAGGGCTCCCCACTGCAAATATTGATCTTAAAAAGACAAAGTATCCTTTGCGAGGTGTTTTTTGTGTAAATGTTTCTATCGAAAATAATGATAAGCTCTATTTTGGAGTTGCTAATATTGGTTATAAACCGACGGTTGATGGAGAAACGCTGACTTTGGAAGTGCATATACTTGATTTCGATCAAGATCTTTACAAAACACATATACGGGTTGAGTTTTTGAGGCATCTTAGGGATGAGAAGAAATTTAGGGATATTGATCAATTGAAAAATCAGATCAACGATGATATTCAGCAAGCTCGTAACTATTTTAACGGACCGGATTAAATGAATATACAGATAGATAAAAAAGAACAATTATCAGGAACAGGCAGAACTGGTTCTAGGCAGTTGTTGTTACAAGTCTTCTATCAACGTCTAATCAACAACGACCATCTTGACGTTCTTGTTCAGCAATCCAAAGACAGAAAAGAATATGCTCGAATAGATCAAGAATATTTTGAAATTTTATTGCAAGAAATGATCGACAATCAGGAGAATATTGAGCAACTAACTTCCGCTCATTTAGATCGTTCAATAGAACAGGTGAATCCCGTTGAGAAAATTATTATATGGATAGCAGCCTGTGAGATTTTATTTCATAACGATGTCCCCGTTCCTGTGGTTATTAACGAGGCGGTTGAACTAGCCAAACTCTTTGGAGCAGAAGGGAGCTTTCAGTATGTTAATGCCGTGATTGATGCCTTTCAAAATACTCATTCCCGTAAAGGTTGATAGGTGAACGAGAGAGATATTATTGATGCTTTAAGACTTGCAACAGATCAATCTTCACCTGATGTTCTATTACCTATTGGGGATGACGGCTCCGTAATTCAGTTGGGGGACCAAAAACAAATGATCACCGTCACTGATGCCATAACGGTTGATGTGCATTATCCGGCAGGAATAGAGGCAAAAGCCATTGGCTACAGATCTTTAGCCGTTAATCTAAGTGACATGGCGGCTATGGGAGGGAAACCAAGGTGGGCAAGTTTAGTCTTTAGTATGCCAACTATTGACCCAGATTGGGTGAAAGGGTTTATTGATGGATTCTCAGAACTTGCTAATCAAAACAACGTTAAATTAATTGGTGGAGACACTATTCGAGGACCTGAATTTTTTGCGGTTTCCCTTCAAGGATACATCGAGAAGAATCAATACATCACCCGCACTGATGCGAAAGTTGGAGATTTAATTTATGTGTCTGGACATCTTGGATCAGCCGCTTATGGATTGGAATTAATCCAGCAAGGCAATGCGGGTCAGAGAAATGATTTTATCGATGCATTTCTTTATCCTAAACCAAGGAACAACGAAGGCTTGTTAATTGCTAAATATGCCTCGGCTATGATTGACATATCAGACGGTTTTTTTGTGGATCTGCAGAGAATCTCAAGTCAAACAGGTTTAGGGTTTAAAGTTGATGTCACTCAACTGCCTATAGATGCTAATTTAATCAAAGAATTAACTGCAAATAAGGCGATTAAATACGCACTCTCAGGCGGCGATGATTATGAATTGTGCTTTACCGTCCCAAATGAACTAGAGCAACAATTTTGTAACGAGGTATCTTCACAATCCAATGTAGACTTCACTTGTGTAGGTGAAATTACAGAATCAGATCAAGTGTTAACTGCCGACGATGTATTGTTCGAGCCCCCACGAGAATTGTTTGATCATTTTGCTTCATGATTATTAATTTTAAAACATTGCTCACCAAGCCATATTTACTGGTATCGACTGGGTTTGGTGTTGGTTTAATTCCATTCGCACCGGGAACTTTCGGCAGCGGTCTAGGATTGGGTTTGTACATCGTATTTGCCCATTTCTCGATTCCTAATTTAATTGTATTGGTTGTTTTTATATCGTTGCTGATTATCAGTCTTTTTATCGTCGATCGATCACTCAAAGAAATGGGTTACCAAGATCATGATGAGATTGTTTTGGATGAAATATTAGCGATGATGCTGGTGGCTCACTTTATTCCACCAGATCCCAGATGGGCAATAGCAGCATTTTTAATTTTTAGATTCTTTGATATTGTGAAGCCTTTTCCAATCAGACGCATTGAGAGGAGTTACAACAATGCATTTGGAATCATAGTTGATGACCTGATAGCAGCAATTTATTCTATAGTTTTGATTCTGATTCTGAGATTTTTATTGATCTAAAGTTTGGTCTGTATCTTTTAATTCACCGTCCATTAGAATTTTTATTTTCATTTCTGCGTCTTCCAAGGTTTTTTGGCATTCTCTAGATAATTTGACACCTTGTTCAAACTTTTTTAGTGCCTGATCTAACTCAAGATCACCAGACTCTAGTTCTTCTAGAAGGGCTTCAAGTTCGCTTAATCTTGTTTCTATACTTTTGCTGTTTTTCTTGCTTGATGTCATCTCTATTAATTATAACGGAATAGCTCTGCTTTAATATTGTTCATTGCAAGAATTTTAGATAAAATTAGAACCATTCTAAGAAAAACCGGTTAAGGAGAGAATCAACTATGTCTAACGATAGCGAAAGCAAATGTCCAGTGATGCACGGTGCACTCACTACCAATAGAACTTCAGGAACTTCAAATCAAGATTGGTGGCCAAACCAGTTAAATTTATCCATTCTTCATCAACATGATCAAAAGTCTGATCCAATGGATGAGGGGTTTAATTACAGTGAAGAATTTAAGAAGCTCGATTTTGATGCATTAAAAAAAGATCTAAATGATCTTATGACCGACTCACAAGATTGGTGGCCTGCTGATTATGGCCATTACGGCCCTTTCTTTATCAGAATGACTTGGCATGCCGCAGGAACCTACAGAATTGATGATGGCCGAGGCGGAGGAGGGACTGGAAATCAGCGTTTCGCACCGCTTAACAGTTGGCCAGATAATGGTAACTTGGATAAAGCACGACGTCTCTTATGGCCGATTAAGCAGAAGTACGGTAACAAAATTAGTTGGGCAGACTTACTCATTCTTGCTGGTAATGTAGCGATCGAATCGATGGGAGGAAAAACTTTTGGTTTTGGTGGCGGTCGTCCAGATATATGGGCTCCAGAAGAAGACATTGATTGGGGTGCTGAAAAGGAATGGCTGGCTAATGAGCGATATTCTGGGGAAAGAGATTTGGCCAATCCTCTGGGAGCAGTTCAAATGGGATTGATTTATGTTAATCCGCAAGGCCCAGACGGAGAACCTGATCCACTCGCAAGCGGGAGAGACGTTCGAGAAACATTCCGAAGAATGGCTATGAACGATGAGGAGACTGTTGCCCTTGTTGCTGGTGGACACACCTTTGGTAAAGGACATGGCGCAGGAGCCGAAGAACATGTGCAAACTGAGCCAGAAGGAGCGCCACTAGAAAACATGGGTTTTGGTTGGCAGAGTGAACACGCGTCAGGCATGGGTAGTGACACCATTACCAGTGGCTTTGAGGGTGCCTGGACCGCTAATCCTATCCAATGGGACAATGGATACTTCGACATCCTATTTGGTTATGATTGGGAGAAAGTCGAAACACCTGCGGGCAAAATTGTTTGGCACGCGGTGGATCAGAAAGAAGAGGATATGGCCCCAGACGCTGAAGATTCTTCTGTTCGCGTCCCAACCATGATGACAACAGCTGATATGTCTATGCGAGAAGACCCTGCTTATTGTGAAATCTCAAAACGATTTCATGAAAACCCAGAGGAATTTGCGGATGCATTTGCTAGAGCGTGGTTTAAACTCTTGCATCGTGATATGGGACCTCGTTCTCGTTATCTAGGTCCAGAGGTGCCTGATGAGGAACTAATTTGGCAAGACCCTGTGCCTAGTGGTAACAGTGACTATGATGTGAATGCAGTTAAATCAAAGATTTCTGAGAGTGGATTAAGCATTCAAGAAATGGTGGAAACAGCCTGGGCCAGTGCATCAACATTTAGAAGTTCTGATTTACGAGGAGGTGCCAACGGAGCCCGAATTCGTTTGTCTCCACAAAAAGATTGGGAAGCCAATAAACCAGAGCAACTGTCACGTGTTTTGGAAGTGCTGGAAGCTATTGCATCGGAGTCTGGTGCTTCAATAGCAGATGTTATTGTCCTTGCTGGAAATGTGGGTATAGAGCAAGCCTCTGGTGCTGAAGTTCCATTTACCGCAGGCCGAGGTGATGCCAGTGAAGAGCAAACCGATGCTGATTCTTTTGAGGCTCTTGAGCCAATCGCAGACGGTTTTAGAAACTTTCAGAAAGAGGGAGCTTCGCTCCCTTCTGAGGAAATGCTGCTTGATAAGGCCCAACTTCTCGGTTTGACAGCTCCTGAAATGACAGTACTTGTGGGCGGTATGAGAGCTCTAGGAATTAGCTCTGATAATCACGGGATTTTTACTGAAACACCCGGACAATTGACCAATGATTTCTTTGTCAATCTTCTTGATATGGGCGTGGAATGGAAACCTACAGGGAGCAATTCATACGAGGCGACTGACCGCATAACAGGGGAAAAAGTAAGAACCGCAACTCGAGTTGACTTGGTGTTTGGGTCCAATTCTCAACTCAGAGCCGTTGCTGAAGTTTATGCGAGTGATGATTCAAAAGAAAAGTTTGTGTCAGATTTTATAGCCGCATGGACTAAGGTTATGAATGCAAATCTTTTTTAATATCAGACCTTAAAAAAAACTAAAGGGGCTGACAGCAATGCGGCCCCTTTCTAGTTATAATGCCACTCAATCCTAGGAGCTATGGTAGAATGGCCGCTTAAAGATACATCAATAACCTTGATTCAGTATCTTTTCTCAAGAATAATTAAGGATCATGACAAAGGAATATAACGCTTCAGATATTGAAGTTCTTAGCGGGTTAGAGCCGGTTCAAAAGAGACCGGGTATGTACACTGACACCGATTGCCCTAACCACTTAGCTTATGAAGTAATTGACAACAGTGTTGATGAAGCAATTGCAGGACATTGTAAATCTATATATGTTAATTTGTTTAAAGATGGATCAGTCCAGGTAAAAGATGACGGACGAGGGATGCCTGTTGATGATCATCCAGAAGAAAAGATTCCCGCCGTAGAATTAATTTTAACTCGACTGCATGCGGGTGCTAAATTTTCAAATAAAAGTTATAAATTCTCTGGAGGCTTACACGGCGTTGGTGTTTCTGTTGTTAACGCTTTATCCAAAAACTTAGAAGTCTGGATAAAACGTCAAGGACAAGAATACAACTTAAGCTTTAAGAATGGTGAGCGTTCCTCAGAACTGGAGGTGGTCGACAAGGTTGGAAAAACCAACACTGGTACCTCGATACGTTTTTGGCCAAATGAAAAATATTTTGATACTTCTGATATAAAAATAAAAGACCTCAAGCATAATCTCCGAGCCAAGGCTGTCTTATGTCCCGGTTTAAAAATTAAGTTTCATGATGAGGAGACCGATGAGAAGAAAGAATGGCTTTATAAAGAAGGGGCCAACGAATATCTGACAGAGGTTTTAGGAGACACAGCGTGTGTACCAGTAAAACCATTTTTTGGAAGCAGTCAAAACGGTAAACAAGAAATCGAATGGAGCCTGACTTGGCCACAAGATGATCATGAAGGGATTCAGGAGTCCTATGTAAACCTTATTCCTACAAAACTAGGAGGCACACACGTCACTGGTTTTAGATCCGGATTGTCTGAATCGGTTAAAGAGTTTGCAGATTATAGAAATCTGCTGCCCAGAGGAGTAAAGCTTTCTCCAGAGGATGTTTGGTTAGGTCTAAGCTATATTCTATCCATCAGGCTTGAAGACCCTCAATTTTCAGGTCAAACCAAAGAAAAACTAAGCTCTAGAGCGGTTACAAGTCTAGTCTCCAATGTTATAAAAGACGCATTTACCCTGTGGTTGAATCAACATCCCGAAGCGGGAGATCAGATCGTTGCCAGAGCTGTTGAAAATGCTCAAAAAAGAGCAAAAAAGAACGTCAAGGTCAAAAGGAAGAAAGTAACAGGTGGACCAACTCTGCCTGGGAAACTTGCCGATTGCACGAGCGATGAACCCGAGTTATGTGAATTATTCATTGTTGAGGGTGATTCTGCAGGTGGCTCAGCGAAGCAAGCAAGAGATAGAAAGTTTCAAGCCATTCTTCCGCTTAGAGGTAAGATTCTCAACAGTTGGGAAGTGGAAGAATCTAAGCTTCTAGCCTCACAGGAGATCAGCAATATTTCTCAAGCCCTTGGGGTTGAACCCTCAACTGAAGATTTAGTGAATCTTAGATACCATAAAATTTGTATTCTTGCAGATGCTGATTCAGACGGTCTGCATATAGCCACGCTCATCTGTGCCTTATTTGTTAAGCATTTTAAGAAACTGGTAGAAGAGGGCCACGTGTATGTTTCTATGCCACCGTTATATAGAATTGATGTTGGCAAAGAAGTTTTTTATGCCTTGGATGAATCTGAAAAAGACAATCATCTCAAGGCCATTGAAAGTAAAAAAACTAAAGCTAAAGTCACCGTCACACGGTTTAAGGGTCTAGGTGAAATGAGTCCGCTACAACTCAGGGAAACAACGATGCTCGAGAAAACCAGACGGTTAGTAAGGTTAACCATTGAAGACGACGATGAGACGAACGAGTTGATGGACAAGTTAATGGCTAAAAAACGCTATACTGATCGTAGAAATTGGCTTGAAGAGAAAGGTAATTTAGCAGAAATACAGTGATGAGCAAGCAAGCAGAAATGGATTTCAAAAAGACAGCGGGTAAGGGCGGATCAGATGCTCAACCGCTCAGTGAGTTTGTAGAAAAAGCTTATCTGAACTATTCGATGTATGTAATTTTAGATCGAGCACTTCCGTTTATAGGAGACGGTCTAAAACCGGTGCAAAGAAGAATTATTTACGCGATGTCTGAACTGGGTCTTTCAGTACAATCCAAACCTAAGAAATCTGCAAGAACTGTTGGAGATGTATTAGGAAAGTATCATCCTCATGGCGATACAGCATGTTATGAAGCGATGGTTAATATGGCACAGGATTTCTCGTATCGTTATCCAATGATAATCGGTCAAGGTAATTGGGGCTCTTATGATGACCCTAAATCTTTTGCTGCAATGCGATACACAGAAGCAAAACTGAGTGCTTACACTAAATTAATGTTATCAGAGTTAGGTCAAGGCACAGTTGATTGGAAGCTGAACTTTGATGGTACCCTTAATGAACCGGCTTTCTTACCCGCTCGACTGCCAAATCTAATTTTAAATGGCGTAACCGGTATTGCTGTTGGGATGTCCACGGATATCCCTCCGCATAACATAAAGGAAATCGCTTATTTGTTAGAAAAAATCTTGAAGAAACCTGATATTTCTATAGGTCAGTTGGTTCGATTAGGCAAGAATTTTCAGGGTCCTGATTTTCCCTCAGGAGGGGAAATTATCACCTCGCCCCAGGAAATAAAAAACATCTATAAAACCGGCATCGGTTCCATCAAAGTAAGAGCTAAATACAAAAAAGAAAAAGATAGGATTGTGGTTCACGAGTTACCTTATCAGGTTTCCGGTAATAAGGTTATTGAACAGATTGCAACCCAAATGAAAGATAAGAAATTACCCTTATTAACGGATATTAATGATGAATCAGATCATGAAACCCCTATTCGTATTTCACTCACTCCCAAATCTTCAAGAGTCAATGTAGATGAACTAATGGGGCATTTGTTTGCAACCACTGATTTAGAAAAAAACATTCGGGTCAATATGAATATTATTGGTGCTGACGGTAAACCGAAGGTTTGTGACTTAAAAACACTTCTTGGTGAATGGATTTCTTTTAGGACGGAGACAGTAAGAAGACGGCTCCAATACAGACTCGATGCAGTTGAATCAAGGCTTCACATTCTTGAGGGTCTGATGGTTGTTTATCTGAATCTTGACGAAGTCATTAGAATCATCAGAGAGGAGGATAAACCAAAAGAGAAATTGATCAAGAAGTTTAAACTCACTGAAATACAAGCTGACTCCATACTAAATCTGAGATTAAAAAATTTAGCCAAACTAGAGGAAGAAAAGATTTTAGTTGAGAAATCTGAACTCGAGAAAGAACAAGTGACACTCACCAAGATTCTTAAGAGTAAGCAAAAAGTTAATGAACTGATTCAAAAAGAAATAGCTGAAGACGCCAAGGAATATGGGGATGAACGAAGAACAAAACTTAACGATTCCGCAGTGGTCTCGCAAGCACTGGATCAAACCCAACTGGCCAGTAGTGATCCTGTAACTGTTATTCTGTCTCAGGGCGGATGGGTGAGAGCAGCGAAAGGAAATGTAGAGGAGCCAGAGTCGCTTAATTATAAAGCGGGAGACGAGTATTTGCATTCAGTTCCTGGTCGGAGCAATCAGTTTGCAGTCTTTATTGATAGCACAGGAAGAGTCTATAGTTTGGTGGCCGACAGTCTGCCTTCTGCTAGAAGCCAGGGAGAGCCTCTCTCCAGTCGTTTGAACCCTCCCGATGGTGCTACTTTTGCAGGTGTTATGTCAGGAAACCCAGAGACTCATTGGCTGCTAGCTTCGAGTAACGGTTACGGTTTTTTTGTAAGGCTGAAGGATCTTTACAGCAAGAATCGTAAAGGAAAAACCTGTCTACGGGTGTCTCCGACGGCAAAAGTTTTAATACCTTCCAATGCATCAAGGGCAGGTTACCCTAAAAAAACCTTTGTTGTGGCTGCAAACGCTATTGGTAAGTTGTTAATTTTTCCTTCCAATCAATTGATGGAAATGACCAAAGGAAAAGGCCTTAAAATTATAGGTATACCGCCGAAGAAATTTAAATCAGGAAAAGAGAAACTCGCTTCTGTTCTTGTTATCAATGAGGACGATTCCATTAGAGTGTATAGCGGTAAGAAACCAAAAATTATTCGACCCAATGAGTTTGAGCACTTTATGAGCGAACGAGGCAAGCGGGGTAGATCCGTGCCACCGTTTAAGAAAATTGATCGTTTACAAATTGAGCCTAAATAACAGAAAGAATAAACATGGTTGCATACAGTAGTGGGGATTTTAAAAACGGTCTAAAAGTCTTAATTGACGGAGAACCCTTCAGCATTGTCGGATCTGAATTTCACAAACCGGGAAAAGGTCAGGCGTTTAATAAATTAAAATTAAAGAATCTTAAAAACGGAAGGGTCTTAGAAAAAACCGTTAAGATTGGCGCGAGTCTAGAGGCCGCGGATGTCAATATCAGAGAAATGCAATACCTCTATAACGATGGACAGAATTGGCATTTTATGGATGTTGAAACATACGATCAATTAGCAGCGCCTATTGAGATCATTGAAGAGATGAAAGACTGGTTAATTGAAGAGGCCAATTGCAATGTTACACTTTGGAATGGCCAAGTTATTTCTGTTGAGCCGCCTAATAATATAGAGGTTAGGGTGACCAAAACTGAACCCGGTTTAAAGGGAGACACGGCTCAAGGCGGAGTCAAACCTGCAGAAATAGCTTCCGGGGCAATAATAAAGGTTCCTTTATTTATTGATGAAGGCGAACTGATCAGGGTCGATACCCGAACCGGTGAATATTTATCCAGGGTAAAATGACAACGATGAACCAGAAATTTATATACTATTTACTAGTTATTTTGATGATTGTTTCAATTGTCTTTGGCGTAAAGAATATCTTCTCACCTTTTTAATTATTCTTTGCTTTTTTCCTCATGATCTTCTGAAGGCGAGCTGAGCTTGCTGAAATATTTAAACGATCGAACTAAAAAAATCAGAACCACGATCAGGAGTATAATCGTTGCTTCCATAAAAAACTCCCATATAGACTTAATTTATCTGAATTTTGCGATGCATTCACCTAATTTTATTGTTTGACCAAACGTGATCAGGTGCGACCATTTTATCTTTGCAGATTGAGGAAAGAGAATCAGGACGGTGGAACCAAGATTAAAACGAGAAAACTCTTCACCTTTCTTGTACTCGCATCCATTTTTATCGGTTAAGGAAATTGATGAGACATTCATAGCTCCCACCATGATCATACAAAAGCTAATATTGGAATCTTCAAATTGACTGATTTGCCTTATATTTTTAGTGTACAACCCACTTACCTGTCTTAAGGCATGCTCATTCACTTTGTAATTTTTTCCTTTAACAATTTGATTATTAACAAGTTTTCCGTGATAGGGAAGATGGACGCGATGATAGTTATTCGGAGCTAAATATATGGTTATATAGTAAGCATTTTGAAACATTTCTATAAGATCGATATCCTTGTTTAATAGTTTATCCAGGCTATATTTCATGTTTTTGAGTTGAAAAAGTTGCCCCGATTCAATTGTTCCAGACTCCATAATCTTGCCATCCACGGGAGAGACTAAAGCATCGTTCGACTGATCAATGGGTCTGACCCCCTTTGCAAATTCTCTGGTAAAAAAATCATTAAAACTTGAATACTCATCAATATGCTTTCTGGCGTATTCATCAAGATTGATTTGATAATGGCTTTTAAAATATTTGATCAGAAGGGTTTTTATAGGCCGTGCTTTGATTCTAGAAATTCTTAGAACCAACATCTGTAATAGTTTTAGCAATAAATTCATTGGATTGTTAAAGAATAAATTATTGATAGTCTCCAGTTTCTATCTGTTCTAATGTAACATCGAAAAATAATGAAAAACATTAGTTTAAAAACCACTACAGTCAATTCTTCCATTGCAAGTATCCTTGCGGAATTAGAGTTGCTGTTAGACAGCAGTAATTTATTTTATGGTCACGGTACTAGCAATGCAAAAGACGAAGCACTGGCTATTATTCTTTCTGCACTGGAGATCACTTACCCTATTGAAAAAGACACATTAGACTCCCCACCCACCTTGGAAGAATTTACAACGATCAATAAGTATCTATCGGTAAGAATTAAGACTAGAAAACCAATGCCCTATATAACCAATAAGGCTTATTTTTGTGGGCATGAGTTCTTTATAGATGGCCGAGCACTGATACCAAGATCTCCAATAGCAGAAATGATCAACAATGAAATGCAGCCTTGGATTGATATGAAGAAAGTAAAGACGGTCTTAGAAATTGGCACTGGGTCCGGGTGCATTGCTCTCTCGTTGGCTATGCAATTCCCAGACATAGATATTCAGGCTTCAGATATTTCTACACAGGCATTAGAGGTTGCAAGCATCAATAGGACAGAAAAAAGTTTAGACAAGAGAGTTGAATTGGTTCATTCGGATCTATTTGAAAATCTTTCAGGAAGTTTTGATTTAATTATCAGTAATCCACCTTATGTACCAGAGAATGTTATGAACAGTTTACCGATCGAATATTCATTTGAGCCTCAAGAAGCATTGGTTGCTGGTCATAAGGGACTGGATTTTATCTCCAGAATACTGCAAGATGCTCCTCCATTTCTAAATCAAGATGGAATATTGATTATAGAAGCAGGGGTTGCTGCAAAGGAGCTTGAAAGATCATACGATCTTCCATTCAAATGGGTGACATTTGAACATGGGGGAGAAGGAGTGGCAGTGATAGAAGCACAACATCTAAGATAGAATTGGATACAATTAGGATTATTTAAGAGAATAAAATGGCAGGAAATACAATAGGAAAACTATTTTCAGTGACCACCTCTGGGGAAAGTCATGGACCTGGAATGGCTGCTATTGTTGATGGTTGTCCCCCTGGAATGGAGCTTTCAGAAGAAGACATTCAGCAAGAGTTAGAGAAAAGAAGACCTGGGACATCTCGTTTTACTTCTCAAAGAAAAGAACCCGATCAAGTAAAAATTATGTCGGGAGTGTTTGAAGGTAAGACCACGGGCACCCCCATTAATTTAGTGGTGGGGAATGTTGATCAAAAATCCAAAGATTATTCTGCTATCAAAGACAAGTTTCGTCCTGGTCATGCTGATTTTTCTTACTACCATAAATACGGTATTCGAGACTATCGAGGAGGAGGAAGATCTTCGGCTAGAGAAACTGTTATGAGAGTAGCAGCAGGAGCCATTGCAAAAAAATATCTTAAAGAGAGACTCGGGTTGGAAATTTACGGCTATTTAAGTCAGTTGGGTTCAATTTCAGTTGACCTCAAAGATAAAGATTTCATCATGACCAATCCTTTTTTTGCAGGAGATCCTGGAAAAATAGAAGAACTAGAATCCTTCATGGATCAATTAAGAAGAGATGGGGATTCAATAGGAGCGAAAATAAATATTCTTGCAACCCAAGTACCCATCGGTTTAGGCGAACCGGTTTTTGATAAACTTGAGGCCGATATTGCGCATGCCTTAATGAGTATCAATGCTGTAAAAGGGGTTGAGATAGGCGCTGGTTTTTCAGTAGTCACTCAACGTGGTAGCGAGCACAGAGATGAAATAGATTCTTCCGGTTTTAAACAAAATAATTCTGGGGGAACACTTGGGGGCATATCCTCTGGACAAGACATTCTTGCCAGTATTGCATTAAAACCAACATCCAGTATTGTAAAACCCGCAGAAACTATTGATAAGTTAGGTGAAGAAACTGAAATTGTAACCAAAGGTCGTCACGATCCTTGTGTTGGGCTAAGGGCAACCCCAATAGCTGAAGCAATGCTTGCGATTACGTTGATGGATCATTATCTTCGTCATCGTGCTCAGAACTCTGACGTTGAAGTTACCTCATAATTTACAATCATGAAAAAATATAATGTAGCTGTTGTTGGGGCCACAGGAATGGTGGGAGAGTCAATGATCTCCATTCTTGAAGAGCGAGCATTTCCTATAGAGCAGCTTGTTCCCCTAGCCAGTAAGCGATCCATGGGTAAGATGATCAATTTTGGCTCTGAAGATCTCGAGGTCATTGATTTAGATACATTTAAGTTTGACGGAATCGATTTTGCTTTTTTTTCAGCCGGGGCCTCAGTTTCAAGGGAGTATGCCCCAACAGCTGCAAAAGCAGGAGCTGTGGTTATTGATAACACCTCAGAGTTTAGATACCAGGACGATATTCCTTTAGTGGTTCCAGAAGTTAACCCGTCAGCCTTGTCTGAATTTAGAAACAGTAATATTGTAGCGAATCCGAATTGTTCAACAATCCAGTTAGTGATTGCTTTAGCACCCATACATGTTCATACGCCTATTAAGAAAATAAACATAGCAACCTATCAGTCAGTATCCGGAGCAGGTCGAAGCTCTGTGGAGTTATTGGAAAAACAACTCAATGATAACGATGACATAAACACCACCGATTTTAATGAAATATTTGCACATAATGTCATCCCTCAAATAGGCGAAATCCAAGATAATGGTTACACCTTTGAGGAGATGAAGTTGGTTTGGGAGACTCAGAAGATTTTGCAATCAAACCAGATCCAAGTTAATGCAACCGCAGTTCGGGTACCAGTAAAAATAGGGCATTCTGAGGTCGTAACTCTGGAAACAGAATCAGAGATTAGTGTATCCCTAGTTCGTGACTTACTCGATACCTGTCCACATATTAAGGTTATGACAGGTGATGAATACCCAATACCGCTCCTACATGGAGAAGGAACAGATAAAGTCTATGTAGGTAGAATTCGAAAAGATCTTTCATCGGAAAATTCAATAAACCTTTGGATTGTTGCAGATAACATCAGAAAGGGAGCTGCTCTCAATTCTATACAAATTGCTGAAGTGATTATAGATTCGAACTATTAAATCATGATTTCCCCAGCAACTAAAATAGCTTGTGGGGTCCAATATAAAGGTACCCAGTATTGTGGTTGGCAATCACAGAAAGATCAACATACAATCCAGGATCATATCGAAAAAGCCGTAGGTAATGTGGCGAATGAAAACATCAGAATCTATGGGTCTGGAAGGACTGACAGCGGAGTTCATGCACACGAACAAGTGTTTCATTTTATATCCAATGCCAATCGTGAAACCAATCAGTGGAAAGATGGTATTAATGCGTATTTACCTCAAGATATATTCATTAATTGGACTAAAGAGGTTCCGAGTGAATTTGATGCTAGAAAATCAGCTATGTATCGTCGTTATGATTATTGTATAAAAACTAAAAAGCCAGATGTTTTCTTGGGCTCCAGAGTGCTTTTCATCAAGCATCAACTTGATCTAGATGCCATGAAACAAGCGGCTAATTATTTGATTGGAAAACATGATTTTTCTTCATTCAGGGCCTCGAGTTGTCAGTCTAATAATCCAATCCGTGAGATGAAATCAATCCATTTTTATAAAGAGGACCAAGACCGACTGCGAATAGCATTTATTGCGAATGCGTTTCTGCACCATATGATAAGAAATATTACAGGAACGTTGATTGATGTAGGCCTTCAAAAATTGGAGGCAAATGAAATGGAAAAAATACTAAATGCTAAAGACAGAAGAGAAGCCTCACGAACAGTTTCTGCTCAAGGATTATATTTAGTCGGTGTAAAATACCCAGAAAAATATCAATTGCCTAGCCAAGACATTGAGATAAGATGAAGATATTAATATTTAAAATTATATGAATTGGTTTAAGAAAATTGTTCCATCCAGAATCAAGACTAAAAAGTCTCAACGGGTAAAATCCGTACCAGAAGGTGTGTGGGTTACTTGTGAGTCATGCAAAGCACAATTGTATCGTGCAGACTTAGAAAGGAATCTTCATGTATGTAATAAATGTGACCATCATATGCGGATCTCTGCCCGATACCGATTGAGTCAGTTTTTTGATGAAGGAACATCGAAAGAGTATTTTAACAACTTAATTTCAACTGATCCTTTAAAGTTTAAAGATAAGAAAAAATACAAAGACCGATTAACTGAATCAAAAAGAAAAACAGGTGAGCACGACGCTCTGATTGTAATGCAAGGGGAGGTGAAGGAAGTTAGCTTGGTTGCCTGTGCATTTGAATTTAATTTTCTTGGGGGGTCAATGGGATCAGTCGTTGGTGAAAAGTTTGTTAGAGCAGTCAATTTAAGTATTGAACAAAATATGCCTCTAGTTTGTTTTTGTGCCAGCGGAGGTGCAAGAATGCAGGAAGCCTTCCTTTCTTTGATGCAGCTGGCTAAAACTACTTCGGCCCTCGTTGAATTAGACGCAGTCAAATTACCGTATATATCTGTTATGACTGATCCAACCACGGGAGGTGTTTCAGCAAGTATAGCCATGTTAGGGGATATTAATCTTGCTGAACCAGGAGCATTAATTGGCTTTGCTGGCCCTAGGGTGATCGAACAAACAGTTGGAGAGACCCTCCCAGAAGGTTTCCAAAGAAGTGATTTTCTTTTAGAAAAAGGTGCCATAGATATGATCGTGGATCGAAGAGAAATGCGTCAAACTATAGCAACATTAATCAGTAATTTAGTCAGTTAACAAGCAATTCAGTGATAATTGAAAAAGAGATTTGTGATGATGAAATCAAGTCTTTCTGATTGGCTAGAATATCAACAAGGACTGAATAATAAAGACATTGATCTATCCCTAACTAGAGTCCAGCAAGTTTTTGAGAAGCTTGATTTAAACTTTCCAGAAAATAATCTATTCCTTATTGCCGGAACCAACGGCAAGGGCACCACTTTAGCACTTATTGAGAGTTTATTAGTTTTGAGAAAGCTAAAAACTGGCACTTATACTTCCCCGCATCTAATTAATTATAATGAAAGAATTTCGATTAATAATACCAATGTTTCAGACGATGAATTAATAAGCTCTTTTGAACATATTGAAAGTTTAAGAGGAGATGTTCCTCTGACTTATTTTGAATTTGGAACTCTGGCCGCTTTTCATATTTTATCTAAACACAATTGTGATGCAATCTTGATCGAAGTTGGCTTAGGAGGGCGATTAGATGCCACAAATGTTATAGATCCCAGTGTTTCGATAATTACTAATATCGATTTGGACCATCAAGATTGGCTTGGTGAATCTATCGATGAGATTGCTTATGAGAAAGCAGGAATTGCTAAGCCAAGCAAGCCATTGATATACGGTGATAATAAATCCCAATCTGTGGTTCAGGAACAAGCCAAGCTTCAAGGCTCAAGATTATTCGCGAGAGATAGAGAATTCACTATCAAAGGTAAAAACAGTTTTTTCAGTTGGTCAGGCCTTAATAATTGTATAGAAAGGATAAATGTACCAACCCACTGGGCAGAAGGAGAGGTCAATAATTTAGCCACCGCTTTAACAGCCATCGAAATGTCTGATGAAACATTGCTTCCCTCTGTGAATGAACTAAACAGTACCTTAAAAAATTTTTCAATACCTGGTCGATTCGAACAGATCGAGAAAAAATCTAAATGGATTCTAGATGTGGCTCATAACCCAGGTGCGGCTAACAATTTTAGAGATCGACTTAATAGGATGGGATTGAATAATAATAATGTAATGATAATCAGCATGATGAGAGATAAGAATTTAGAGGCATTTATTGATGTTTTTAAAGATATAGTTTCTAAATGGATAGTTTGCAGAATGGATACAGAACGATCGTTGTCATCGAGAGAGTTAAAAAACAGGTTGGGAAACTTAGGAATAAAAAATATTACCGTGAAGGAAACTCCATACGAAGCATTCAAATATGTTGAGAATCTTGAACCCATTAGCGACAATATAATTGTTTCAGGCTCATTTGAACTTGTTGGTCCAGCAAAGGAATATTTAAACAACGCTAGAGAAATATCATGAAAGAAAGAATAGTAGGTTCGATTACAATTATTATCTTACTCTCGATAGCTCTAATTCTTATGCTTCAAGGACAAGGTTTAGAAAGAATAAATGAATACAATCAACGCAAGCATTCAATCGTTGTTGAAAGTTCAGACGATGCTAAAGGTGCGATCTTTGAATGGGTCATACAGATCGAAGCATTTGAAGATTATCAGGAAGCTCAAGATTTAACCAAGGAACTAGAAAATAAAAGATTTAATGCCTTTGTCAGTAAAAAAGATATTGCTGGAATAGAAATATATAGAGTCAGAATTAGACCTAAGGATCCAGATGAATCTATTGAGAAAATAAAAAGGAGCTTAGACAGAAATAATTATCCATATCAGATAGTACCTCCAGGACAACAATGATTTTCCACATACCTTTCCCTTTTCCAGTGATATTTCCAATTAATTTTTTTGGGTCACAGGAAGTGGTATCTATTTTTGATTTTATTCTTATGGGAACTTTAGGGATTTCTACTCTATACGGCTTCTTTAGAGGGTTTTTGTCAGAATTATTCTCATTGCTCGCTTGGATTGTAGCAGTCTGGGCGGCCGTTAGTTTTGATGATAATTTGGCAGTCGTCTTTGGTTCAGTGATAGCTTCAGAAACCTTTAAATTATGGTTAGCGAGAGCAGTTATCTTAGCCATCACCTTATCTTTGGGTGCGATTGCTACAAAAAAAGCAATCAAGGCCATCGGTTGGAGTTTTTCTGGAAACATGTTGTTTGGTATTGGTTTTGGATTTTTAAGAGGCTTGGTCTTTATCGCTATGATTATTTTATTTTTAGAGGACACAGATTTTTATACAGAACCGATGATTCAGGAGGCAGTTTTTTTAGAGCAAGCAGAAGAGATTGCTGATTTTTTCTACAATTTTTTTCTCGAGTATTATAATCAATGACTCGATCTAAATTATAAGGGGATATGATTTAAGTGTGCGGAATCGTAGGCATAGTTAGCACTGGTTCTGTAAATCAGGAAATATACGATGCCATGACGGTGTTACAACATCGTGGTCAAGATTCTGCTGGCATTATGACCGATGACAACGGTGTGCTCTGTTTAAGGAAAAGTAACGGCTTAGTTAATGATGTTTTCTCCGGAGAACACATGTCGAGACTGAGAGGGAATATTGGTATAGGTCATGTCAGGTACCCTACAGCTGGAACGCTAAGTTCTTCAGAGGCACAACCTTTTTATGTTAATTCCCCCTATGGGATATGTTTAGCTCACAACGGAAACCTAGTCAATACAACTGAACTTAGAGTTCACTTAAAAGAGGTTGATAGAAGGCATCTTAATACCGAATCTGACACTGAAGCATTACTCAATCTTTTTGCTCACGAGATCCAAATCCAAGCACAAGAATCACTTACTCCCGAGTTAATCTTTAAAGCTTCAACTGCATTATTTAGAAAATGCTCAGGAGGATATGCTGTTGTCGCAATGATTCTAAACGAAGGTCTGGTTGCAATGAGGGACCCTAATGGTATTAGGCCTTTAGTGATAGGGTCAAGAGAAACAAAAGAGGGTACTGATTACATGGTTGCTTCTGAGAGCGTAGCACTTGACAGCGCTGGATATGAATTAATGAGGGATGTCATGCCAGGTGAAGCAATTTACATTGATAAAAATAATGAATTGCATTCACACCAATGTATTGAACCAAAAAGCTATACCCCTTGTATTTTTGAATTTGTTTATTTTGCTAGACCTGATTCGATTATTGATGGAATGTCCGTGTATAAATCCAGATTGAGAATGGGTGAATATTTAGCACAAAGAATCATAGAGAATGGACTTCATCATGATGTAGATGTTGTGATTCCTATACCAGACACAAGCAGAACAAGCGCCCTTCAGGTGGCTCATCATCTTGGAGTAAAATATCGAGAAGGGTTTATAAAGAACCGTTATATTGGGCGAACGTTTATCATGCCCGGTCAAGACAAGAGAAAAAAATCTGTCAAACATAAGCTCAATCCAATTGATCTCGAAATTAAAGACAAAAATGTCTTGCTGATTGATGACTCCATTGTTAGAGGAACGACCTCAAAACAGATCATAGAGATGGCTAGAAACTCTGGTGCAAAGAAAGTTTTCTTTGCATCGGCAGCACCTCCCGTCAAGTACCCAAATGTTTATGGAATTGATATGCCGGCGTCCTCTGAATTAATAGCCAGTAATAAATCTGAAGATGAATTGTCAGCATTTATAGGTGCTGATTGGCTGATCTATCAGTCTTTAGATGATTTGATTGAGGCAGTTCGATTTGAGGATTCAGAAGTTAAAGAATTCGACACATCCTGCTTTTCTGGTGAGTACGTTACCAATGACATCACTGAAAAGTATCTCAAAAGAATTGAATTAAGAAGAAACGATGCTGCAATGATCAAGAAAGAAAAGGAACGCAGACAGTTAGAAATTCAGGACCCCACCCAGAATTCATTTAATTAAATCTATCAATTCTAATTTCTCTTTAGTGCAACAAAGAATAACGGCGTGTTTTTTATTCCAGTCGCCTAAAACATAACGCGAGCAAAGCTTGCCGTCTAGTTCTGTTTCATGTTTCATCGGCCTGTGAGTGTGCCCATGAATAATTGTATTAACCCGATATTTTGCAAACAGTTTGGTTACTTCATCTTCATTGACGTCCATGATTTCCATAGATTTTTCTCGTTTCGACCGTTTACTTGCATCTTTAGTTTCACCAGCTATTTTCAAACGTTTTGATACAGGAAAACCAAGAAAGTCTTTTTGCCAATGAGGATTTCTGACTATCGATCTAAAAGTTTGGTATTCCCTATCATCGATGCACATTTGGTCACCGTGCGTAAGTAATATTTTTTCATTGTTGTTTTTTAATAGAAATGGATCAGCAAGTAATTCCACACCAGTTTCAGATAAAAACTGATCTCCAATTAAAAAATCACGATTCCCATATAAGAAAAATACTTGAATGCCAATTTTGGTGAGTGATTTCAGTACCAATTTAGTTTCACTATGGAGTTCATTCACATAATCATCACCAATCCAGGATTCAAACAGATCACCAAGAATATAAAGTTCTGTCTTTTTGTTATCTTTTTTTAAATTTTCGATAAAAGAGCTGAACAAATTAGTGATATGAGGTCTAGACTCATGTAGATGAAGGTCTGAAATAAAGTATCTGTTCACTTTAAAAAATGACTTGTAAATCTTGGTTAATCAATTCTCTTGATATCTAAGATAATCACAGGAGCGACCGGAACATCTTGCATTCCATTCATTGTTTGTGTGGCATTTCCAGCAATTGCGTTTACTGCTTCGAAGCCTTGGATCACATCACCAAAAACGGTATAACCCCATCGGGTTGGCATGGGGTCAAGTGAAAAATTATCGGCTAGATTTATATAAAACTGTGAACTCGCACTGTGAGGATCATTGGTTCTAGCCATGCCGATAGACATTCTTTGATTCGTCAATCCATTGCCAGATTCATTAATAATATCAGGTAGTGTTTCCTTTTCCTCAAGATCCACCGTATAACCGCCGGCTTGTATTACAAAACCAGGAATTACTCGGTGAAAAACAGTATTTTTATAAAACCCATTATTTAAATATTTAAGAAAATTCTCGACAGTTATGGGGGCTCTGTTTCTATCCAATTCAATAACAAAAACCCCAGAAGTTGTGGTCACTTCAATTTGTGGATAGTTTTCAGAACTCTGTATAAAGGGGGAGAATAAAACCAGAGGAATCAGGACCATTATATTTTTAATCAGAGTTTTCATTTAATCCGATTCTAAAACTAATTCAGAGGCAAGTAGAGTATTTTTTATTAACATGGCAACCGTCATAGGTCCAACACCGCCTGGCACAGGGGAAATCCAAGAGGCACTTTCTTTAGCCGTATCAAAATCTACATCTCCAATCAATTTTCCACTCTCCTCGTCACGGTTAATGCCGATATCAATAACAACGGCACCCTCTTTAACCCAGCTTCCTGGTATGAAGTTAGGTTTACCTATAGCTACAGCCAATATATCGGCTGATAGAACATGATCTTTTAAATTATTTGTAAATTTATGACAGACTGTGGTGGTGGCTCCTTTTAAAAGTAGCTCTAGATTTAGCGGTCTACCAACAAGGTTAGAGGCACCCACGATAACGGCATGCATACCGATTGGATCAATGTTTATATGTTCAAGCATGTGTATTACTCCAATAGCGGTACAGGGTCTTAGCAGAGGTATTCTTTGCATCAGTCGTCCTATGGTGTATGGATGAAAGCCATCCACGTCTTTAGTGGGGTGTATAGTTTCGATCACCACAGTCTCATTAATATGATCTGGTAGAGGGAGTTGCACTAAAATCCCATTTACTTCCTGATTATTATTAAGGTCTTCTATCAAATTAATTAGTTCTTTTTGAGTAGTTGATTCATCTAAATCATAATTAAACGACTTCATGCCAACTTCATTACAGGCCGTTCGTTTATTTCTCACATAGACACTGGAGGCAGGATCTACCCCCACCTGAATGACCGCTAGTCCTGGAGGAGTTATTCCTGCGGTCTCATTAGTGCTAATCTTATCTTTTATCTCAAAGATAATTTTCTCAGCTATCTTTTTTCCATCTATAATATTCGCCGTCATTATATTTACCTCTCAGAGGTGTCATGATACCAAACAATGATTCGAGATCTCTCAGAAATCTTTTTTCTAAAATGTTAACGGATTCACAATAATGAGAAGTATAATACGACCTCATCAATTTTGATTCGGGGCATAGCGCAGTCTGGTAGCGCATCTGCTTTGGGAGCAGAGGGTCGGGGGTTCAAATCCCTCTGCCCCGACCATCAGGATTTCAACACTGGAAAAAAATCAAAAACTTTGTTTAAAATAGATTATGAGCAAAGTACATGAATTCAAGCCTGATATGTATCTCACGAAGAGTGATTTCAAAGAAATAAAAGAGATTTTTCAGACACCCTTAACGGGTTCTTACAACTGGGACTATACAGCGGCAGACAATAAAATTAATAGGCTTTATCAACTGGCCAAAAAAAGACAGTGGGATGTTGAGATTGATCTAGATTGGTCTCAAAAATGGGATATTAACAAAGCAACACTTGAAGAAGATTTTGCCGTAAATCATCAATCTTATCTTGGTTATCAGCCCTACCTAGATATGAGCGATGACGTCAAGTTACATGCTCAGAAAAGGTTCTCAGCTTGGACACTGAGTCAGTTTCTTCATGGTGAGCAGGGCGCACTATTGGTTGCGAGCCAATTGTGTTCTTGCGCTCCGACCTACAATGCAAAACTATACGCAGCCACTCAAACTTATGATGAAGCAAGGCATGTTGAAGCATTCAATAAATATCTCCAAACAAGGCAGGGAATTATGTATCCGGTCACACCTGATCTCAAAGCCCTTCTAGATAAGATTTTGACTGACGAGAGATGGGATTTGAAATTCATTGGCATGCAATTGGTTATTGAAGGATTAGCGCTTGGGGCCTTTAAGGCAATTCAATTGAGTTTTCCAGATAATCTTCTCAAAGAACTGATTCAAAAAGTCATTCAGGATGAATCGCGACATGTGACATTTGGTGTTCATTATTTAGAGCAACATGTGAAAAGTTTGAGTGAAGAAGAAATCGAAGAAAGAGCCCAATTTGCATATGAGGCTTGTGTAATTATGAGACAGAGGCTCCATGCTGTTGAAGTCTTCGAGGAGCTTGGTTGGGATGTAGAGGAAACGATTAAACACGATGAGTCTGTTACTATAAGAAGAGATTTCCAGGAGTTTCTATTTCAAAGGGTTATACCGAGCCTTAAAAGAGTAGGGTTGTTGACCGAATCAGTTCGACCAAAGTTTGAGAAACTTGGCGTGCTCAAATGGGAGGATTTTGACAACGATGATGTTGACTGGAGGGAGGCTCAATCGGCATAAAAAGATAGATCGTTTATTATTTGATAATAATCATTAAATAAAATAAGAAAATCTTTATAATCACTGTAATTATTACCACAGCGCCCGTAGCTCAACTGGATAGAGCATCAGCCTTCTAAGCTGAGGGTTCGAGGTTCGAGTCCTCGCGGGCGCGCCAGAAATCTGATAACCTTAAAACATGAAAAAACTCATCCTCATATCAGTTCTTCTTTTGTGTTCTACAAATGCAAATCTTCAAGAGTTACCACCTGATGGAAAGTTTCTTATGAAACATAACAATGGAGTCACTTATCTGACCGGAGAAGTAAAAAACAATAAAAAACACGGAACATGGGAGTTCTTCTATGACACAGGACAACTACAAGCAAGAGAAAAATACAATGAAGGAAGACCCATTGGTGTTTGGAAAACTTTTAGCTCAAATGGAAGGCTTTTAGAGAAAAATGATTTCAGAAACATTAATCAAGGAGATTTAAACAGTCGAGGAAGTCCTTATGCTGGAGGAATACCAGGAGTAAAATGAAAAAAATCATTCTCATTACACTATTACTTTTTTGTTCAAATCTTTGGGCAGAAAAGCAACCTAATATCGTTCTGGTATTAATGGATAATTTTGGCTACGGCGAGATTGGAGTTTACGGTGGGGGAGTTTTACGTGGTGCACCAACTCCAAACATTGACAGCATCGCAACTGAAGGCTTTCAATTAACAAATTATAATGTTGAAGCTGAATGCACACCCTCGCGTTCTGCTTTAATGACTGGACGATACGGTATCCGTACAAGACAGCGTAGAGATGGTCCCACTAGAGGGGTCTGGTATGGCATAACCAAATGGGAAATTACATTGGCAGAAATTCTTTCAGAACAAGGATATACCACCGGTATCTTTGGAAAATGGCATTTAGGGGATACCAAAGGTCGGTATCCAACGGATCAAGGCTTTGATGAATGGAACGGAATACCCAGATCATCAGATCGGGCTTTTTGGCCAGACAGCAATAGTTATGCTGCAGACAGTCATCCCGATCTTGAATTTGCCCATGTTATGTCTTCTTTCCGGGGGCAAGAACCCAAAGAATTAGAAGTCTATGACCGCGCTAAAAGAGCAACTATCGATAGAGATATCACAGACCATGCGATTGATTTTATTAAACGCAAAGCAAAGTCTGATCAACCGTTTTTTGCATATTTACCTTACACGCAGACTCATGAACCTGTGGACCCTCATCCAGACTTCTATGGAACAACTGGCAACGGAAGCTTTGCCGATGTTCTTGCTCAAACGGATGCCTATATTGGTGAATTATTAGAAACAATTGACGAACTAGGTTTAACAGAGAACACCATCTTTATTTTTACATCAGACAATGGACGAGAAGGTGTTCCAAGGTCTTTTGGTTTCACCGGTCCATGGAGAAGCGGTATGTTTTCTCCTTACGAAGGCTCATTACGCGTCCCATTTCTGATTAAATGGCCAGGAAAAATTCCTAAGGGAACAGTATCAAATGAGGTCTTCCACCAGATGGATGTTTTTCCAACTTTGGCTAGTTTTATTGGAGCCGAGATGCCTAAAGATCGAATCATAGATGGGGTAGATCAATCTAATTTCCTCATGGGCAAGACTCTAAAGTCGGCCAGAGAATCATTGGTTATCTATATTGGTAATGAACTCTTTGGAGCCAAATGGCGCAATTGGAAGATCCTCCTTAAAGAGATGGATGAAGATGGATATGGCATTAAGAATATGGCTTATCCTTCTGTCTACAACTTAATAGTTGATCCAAAAGAGGAAGTCCCAGAGTTAAATTATTTAAATGACACTTGGGTGGATTTTCCTTTATACCAAGTTTTAGAAGACCATGAAGAGTCCATTGAAAATGACCCTGGAACCCCAGACCCATAAGGTATGATAAAACTGGTTCTTACAATAATCTTACTGATATTTTCTACTAATATCTTTGCTCAAGAAAAATACTGTTGGGTTTCGGGAGATAATTTTCATGATATTAAGGTAGCGATTAGCAATGATTGCGAAGAAGGAGATCTATTGTGGGCGGTCATTAATGGCAATGATCTTGAAGAATGGAGCCTTGAGCAGACAATTGGACAGTACTGTGAATTCGATTCTGAAATCATTATTCGAAAAAGAAGAAATAACGGTTTATACCTTCAGTGCATCCTCCATCATGAGAAGTCAAGAAAAAGAAGGGTCAACGACTAAATAATGATAGGACAACACAATAAAACTGGGGTTGCCCTGGCACTGGACGACTGGCGTATACTTATCAACGACGACTGGCGAGGTCTTGCGGTTGCTCTGTACATGGTTCTTGTTGGCTATGGTGTGCTAGTGGGTATACCGGTCATCAGCACTGCTTGGGTTACTAAATTAGGCTTTACTGAAGTCGAGGTTGGTAGGGTTGCAGGCATGGATTTGGGCGGCTTATCTGCAGGAGCAGTTGCAGCAGCATGGATGATCAATCGAATGAATCGAAGATTATTGGTTGTCTTAGGAATTTTTATAGCTGTCTTAGCAAATGGGTTGTGCCTTAAGTATGTTGACTACGAGGTAGTTCTTTGGCTTCGATTTCTTGCCGGTTTCGGCAGCGGTATTTATACTGCAGTAGCAATGGCTGTTTTTGGCATGTCCATCCGACCCGCACTTGCCTATAATTTGATGCTCTTCAGCTTTGCTTTTACTCAAGCGTTAGAGATGAGGGTTTTGCCGCAACTATCAATGAATGGGATTTATTGGGTTTTTATTGTCTGTTTTTTGATTACCTTGATTTTTCTGAGATGGATCCGGAGTTACCCTAAACCACGATCAGACTCTTCAGGAGACGATTCTATGGGTAAGGATAGCTCATCTAAACCTCTTCTGGCATGGGTTTGTCTTTTTGCTATCTTTCTAACTTACATCAACATTGGTGCTTATTGGACATATATTGAGTTAGCCGCTTTAGACGGTAATACCAATCCAAAATTGGTCGGTGAGGTGCTTGTCTGGGCATCATTGTGTTCATTGCTTGGCTGTCTGATTGCAACTTTATTGAGTAATCGTTTTGGTTTGTTGCGTCCATTGCTTATTGCTCTATTCACCATGGCAACAGGCGTTGGTATGTTGGCATTTGGTATCAATGAACCTAAGTTTTTAATGAGTGTTTTCACTTTTAATCTGCTTTGGATTTTTACCGATGTCTATCAGATGGGCTCTCTGGCGAGCTTTGACCATGGAGGCAACTATGCCGCCTACTTACCTGCAGCACAAGGGCTTGGTCAAATCGTGGGACCGAACATTGCTGCCTCGTTGTTGTCACTAAATCTTGGGTATTCAAGTGTTTTTGTGATGTGTTGGTGCGCTGCCATGGCGGCAATGTTAATTTACTGGTTGCTCTATAGATATCTTAGGAATAGATATCCCAGCATTGCTGATGCATCATAAACCCTAATCTTATTCCCTGAGTTAAGAGACGATTAATAATATGAGCATTTATGACAAATATCTTCTTCCCCATCTTTTGAATTGCACCTGTAATCAAAACCCTTTTATCCACCAACGAAGAAAAGTAGTCCCACTTGCAAAAGGAAATGTTTTAGAGATAGGCATTGGTTCAGGATTAAATATTCCCTTTTATGAGCCCAATCGTATCGAGAAGATATGGGGAATTGATCCCTCAGAGGAATTAATTTCTATGGCTAAAAATCAAATTAACCCCGAGACTCCCAATATAGAGCTTATTGTTGCAAAGGCAGAAGAGATTGATTTTGATGATCATGTCTTCGACACCGTTCTTATGACCTACACCATGTGCACAATATCCAGTTTACCCGAATCATTTTCACAACTCACACGGGTGATTAAACCAAACGGTAAGTTGATCTTTTGTGAGCACGGCCTTGCTCCTGATGAGAATGTGATCAAATGGCAGAATAGAATCAATACCTTCTGGCCAAAAATATCAGGCGGTTGCAATATCAATAAGAAAATTCCCAACATCATTTCATCTGCAGGTTTCTCAATTGTAGACTTGGAGACCATGTATCTTCCCAGTACACCTAAGGTCTTGGGCTATAACTATTGGGGTACGGCAGTTCTGAACTAAAAGAAATGCATTTGGAAGAATTTTTTGAGGTTGGAAAAATAATTTAAAAAGGAAAGTAGAAAGTTTGCCTAAAAGTCTGGATAATGGCTAATTTTTTAAGGGGTAATTATGAGTAAAGTTACAATGAATACGGAGAAAGGTGAGATCCATATCAGCTTATTTGATGAGGATGCGCCCAATACAGTAAAGAATTTTACAGACCTAATTGAAAAGGGGTTCTATGACGGGTTGAATTTTCATAGAGTCATTCCTAACTTTGTGATCCAAGGCGGTTGTCCCCAGGGAACTGGAACAGGCGGTCCTGGTTATCATATTGATTGTGAGATCAATAATAATAGACACCAAGCAGGCACACTATCTATGGCACATGCGGGAAGAAATACTGGCGGTAGTCAGTTTTTTATTTGTCACAGTCCTCAGCCTCATTTGGACGGTATACATACTGTCTTTGGGCATACGACAGACATGGATGTAGTTAATGCGATTGAGCAGGGAGATAAGATCATCTCTGTAAGCATAGAACAGGACGATTAGAAAACTTTATTTGACTAGTACCGTGGCTAAGGCAAAATGGTTTCCTCTAACTAGAAACAATGGTGGGCGTAGCTCAGTTGGTAGAGCCCCTGGTTGTGGTCCAGGTGGTCGTGGGTTCGAGCCCCATCGTCCACCCCACCTTTCATAGGGCCGTTAGCTCAATTAGGTAGAGCAGTGGACTCTTAATCCATTGGTTATAGGTTCGATTCCTATACGACCCAGTCTGTTTTAA